>CAMTOT010000229.1 GCA_947074165.1 uncultured Bacteroidales bacterium | reverse complement strand
ATATAGGTTTAGTTAGGATATTTTTGATTTACCTTTCATGTATATAAATAGAAAGAGTAATAACAAAAAAAAGCTGTCTGAACATTTCATTGTCAGACAGCCTCGTTATTTTTTTTATCTTATTATCTACTCTGTTTCATAGCGCCTTCATTCTTTTTACCGGCTTCAAACAGCCTCTCCGGTATAACCTTCCAGTTAAGTTTAGGTGAAACCTTTACTGTATCCACTGAAGAAATATAATCAACAAGCAACGCTCTTACAAAAGGCTGATCACCTGGCTGTATTCTATTTTTAATCTCATCTTTGGAAAGACCAAGACCCTCTGTAAGAAATCCTCCGCCACCGCTGCCCTGATATGAATTAATAGCAATCATATAATTTTTATTCATATCAAAAGGCTTACCGTCAGACATAGAGATTATATTTACACGGCTACCCTCATCCTTTGTAATATCTACAGTATAATTAATACCCTCAGCAGATATATAATTAAAAGAAGGTGTAGCTGTCATATTACGACCACGTGAATCTTTAAGTAAATTACCATTTTCATCTTTCTTATAGTTCAGAAGCAGGTCTTTATCACTTTTCATTTTATTATACTGCTTAGCATAACCATATTCGAGAAACTTTTTCACTTCCTCTCCGGTCATTCGCATAGTATAAAGCTGATTTTCGTATTTATAAAGAGAAAACATATCTTTAAGATATACATCACCTTTATTTATCACATCATTAGTAGACAGAAGACCTACCATAGATATATCAGCGTTAGTACCCATCATCTGGGCTTTATGTATAAGAGAATTAAACTGCGACGGACCATATAGCCCTGGTCTAGCCTCCAATGCAGACCCGAGTGTTCCGATCTTCTTATTTACATAAGCAGCAAAAATAGAATCATCTTTGGATACATAACTATCAAATGCTTTACTCTTCTGAAACTTACTCATATTGATAAGTTCAGCATTTATCTCCTTGTTATAGCCTCCTTTTTTATTCTTTTTCAGATCAATGTTAGCATATCCAAGGAATCTTGCAGCTGTTTCCGAATTTATAACCTTTACAGTATTTCCGTAATCGTTCTCAATATCTTTAACTACTCCGCTATGGTCATGTCCTAAAAAGATAATGTCAAAACCATCAACTTTTGTAGCAACCGGCACACCGCCATTCTCATTAAGAGGCGTATCCATAGTATTCCCGCCTGTAGTATAATCAGTACCGCTATGAAACAAACCAATAAGAAGGTCTGGTTTTTCTTTCTTATGAATTATAGGCACCCAATGTTTAGCTGATTCAACCATATCCACAAATTCCATATTAGGCCATAGATTCTCAGGAAGCCATGTAGGAATAGCAGGCGTAGTCAGACCAAGAATAGCAATCTTTATACCATCTTTATTTATAACGGTATAGGGTTCAAAATATGGTTTACCAGTGCGCTTATCTATAATATTAGCGCTAAGCCATGGGAAATTAAACTCTTTAACTATCTTGTCATATACACGCTCACCCGGCTCTACATCATGATTGCCAACTGTTGCCGCGTCATACTTCATAAAATTCATTGCTTTACTCTGAATGTGCGGTCCTACTGTATCCTCGAAGTTAGAGTAATAAATAGACGGCTGTCCCTGCAAGAAGTCTCCTGCATCAAGAAGGATAACATTATCCTTATATATAGCACGTATAGAATCTACGGCACTTGACACATTTGAAAGTGAAAACTTTGCTTCTTCACCGCTTATATAATTGCGGTTCATTACAGCACCATGCAAATCTGTCGTACATAAAACAACGATATTCGCCTTTTCCGGTCTCTTATCACAAGCGGTAAGAGCAATTAACCCCGCGAATAAAAAAAATGATTTTTTCATAATCTTCCAAAAAAAGGGTTGAACTACAATAATTCAACCCCAAAATATAGTAAATAGTTTAGTTACACATACTTTTTATTACATCCATAACGCCTGCCGCAGTTTTTTCAGCCTCTTCCGACGAAGATGCTTCTGCATATACACGTATGATTGGCTCTGTATTAGACTTTCTTAGATGCACCCATCTGTCAGGAAAATCTATTTTAACTCCGTCTATATCCGTCACGTCATATTCGGAATATTTATTCTTTACAGCCTCAAGCAAAGCATCAACATCTATATCCGCCGTAAGCTCCACCTTCTGTTTGGCAATATAATACTGAGGGTAGCCGCTTCTTAGTTCGCTTACCGTTTTACCTGATTTCGCAAGGTAAGTAAGAAACAAAGCAATCCCGACTAAAGCGTCTCGTCCATAATGAGACTCAGGATAAATAACCCCTCCGTTACCTTCACCACCGATTACAGCAGATGTAGCTTTCATCTTCTCTACGACATTCACTTCACCAACCGCAGCAGCGCTGTACTCTCCATTCAGAGCACGCGTAACATCTCTTAATGCTCGCGAAGAGCTAAGATTTGATACTGTATTACCAGGAGTATGACGTAGCACATAATCTGCTACAGCCACCAACGTATATTCTTCTCCAAACATGGAGCCATCTTCACTTATTATTGCAAGTCTGTCTACATCAGGGTCAACAACAAACCCTACATCATATCCTCCATCTTTCATCAAAGATGAAATTTCTTTAAGATTCTCAGGCAGAGGCTCAGGATTATGAGGGAACTGTCCGTTAGGTTCGCAATATAACTTGTTCACAACCTTTACGCCCAAAGCCTCAAGTAACTCCGGTATTGCGATACCACCCACTGAATTAACACAATCAATCGCGACTTTAAAATTTGCCGATTTTATGGCATCAACATCAACAAGATTAAGGGCGAGCACGCTTTCTATATGCTTTGCTGTATAACTGAAATTATCAGTTACCTTACCGATATTATCTATATCTGCAAAATCAAAATCTGCATTTTCAGCAATCACAAGTACATCATTTCCTTGAGCTGCATTTAAAAATTCACCATCCTGATTAAGAAGTTTAAGTGCATTCCACTGACGAGGATTATGACTTGCCGTTAATATTATGCCGCCTGCTGCATTCTCCTCCTTTACAGCAATTTCTGTAGTAGGCGTAGTAGCAAGGCCAATATTAACAACATCGTATCCCATTCCTGTCAATGTGCCTAATACACAATGCAGAACCATCTCACCCGATATACGAGCATCACGACCAACAACTATTTTTTTTGATCCGTTAGTAGATATCCTTTTTATTACAGTAGCGTATGCTGCCGTAAACTTAACAATATCAAGAGGGTTTAGACCCTCTCCACTCCGGCCTCCGATTGTACCACGGATACCTGATATAGATTTTATTAAAGACATATTCCTTTATTTCAAATTTATAAAACAAAGGTAAAAAAAATACGGACTAAATAACCCGAAAATTCAAGGTTATTAGTCCGTAGTATTTCTTAATTTGTCTATTAAATTTATCGATTTGACACCTTATATGTAAGATTTTTAAAATATCTAGGCACTACAGATGACGCGTCATTTACAGTACCCGCTTTTGATGGTACAATTAGAGATACCACCGCTCCATCTCCAAGGAACTGTACAGGAAAAGCCAGTCCGACACCAAAATCACCAGAGTAATTAGGAGTCCACAACTCTATTTCCAGATATTCGTAAGGAGCTAGATTATTCTCAGGAGTGCTATTCGTCATATTATCATATTCAAGCAGGTTATAGCAAGCTTCATATCTTAATATAACATTGCTACGATTCTGAAAAGTATCCGCCTCCTCAATATTACCATATTTATGTATATTCATATACATATCCTCTTTAGAGGAAAACTTATACCACTGATCTGTTTTAAAGAGTTTATCTTTTGGTTTATCAAGATAATCCTCAAGTTGCTCTTCCGATATCGTAATAGCGGAGATTTTTTGTTCTGAAATGAAATATCTTATTGCTGACTTTTCATCAGCTAAAAGTTCAGCGTAAGTTTTGCTGTCAGAGCATGATGTTAGTGCAGATACAGCACCTATCATCAATATAGAAATGAAATAAAAAATCTTCTTCATCGTTATCCTCTTAAAATTTTCATCACTCAAAGATATATATTAAGCGATATATTAAACAACTTAATCTTGTAAATTATTAATAAATAAAGGTAAAACGTCCCTGAATATCTGCTCAGCCTGCTCTAATGTACCTTCAAATTCACCTCCTGCAGCATTTTTATGACCACCTCCGTTAAAATACTTTTCAGCCATAACATTAACTGCAATATCGCCTTTAGACCTTAGCGATACTTTCACATAGTTTGGTTCCTCTCTGAAATATACCGAACATTTTATGCCTTTTATTGACAATGGTTTATTTACCAGACCTTCAGAATCACCTTTTTGATAATTGAATTCCAACTGCTCTGCCTTTGTAAGAGATATCAAAGATGCTCCGTACTCTTTTATAAGAGTCATTTTTTTATATATTGCGTACCCTATCAGTCTTTCTCTGTTTTCTGAGTTTGAGTTAAAGACTCTGTTATATACCTCATCCTTATTTACACCCTTTCTCAGAAGTTCAGCTATAATCATAAATAATTCAGGCGAATTTGAATTATAAGTAAAAGCACCGGTATCAGTCATCATTCCGGTATATAAAGCAGTAGCACATGCTTTATTAATCAACAAAGAATCTTCCATGCGGCATATCAAACGAAATACAAGTTCGCAAGTCGAAGAGATACCCGGATGAGATATCGTTACATCGCAAAACATATCCGGATCAAGATGGTGATCCACCATTATCTTTTTCGCATTAGAATTCAATACAATACTTTGCATATCACCCATTCTTTTGGGCTCATTAAAATCAACACAGAAAATAACTTCTGCCTCACTAACCATCAATTCCGCCCGTTCGCATTGAGTCTCATAATCAACAATCATATCTACACCCTCAAGCCACTGAAGAAATTCGGGAGCCTTATCATTAAGAACTATTGTTACATTCTTATCAAGCTCTTTCAGGTAATGGTACAAACCCAGAGAAGATCCCAACGCATCTCCATCAGGTGCAATATGAGCGGTTATTACAAAATTTTCATATTTATTTATCAGTTTCTTTGCCTGATAAACATTTTCCTCTTGTATAATTTTTGACAGCATTTTTATTCAATTTTAATAATGTCAAAATTACAACGAGAAATAATTTATTTGTAATAATTTCTCGCAAATTTTCACAAAAAGCTTTTATTAGGCGTTTTTTCAGATCGGAAGAGCACACGTCTGAACTCCAGTCACCGCTCATTATCTC
>CAMTOT010000228.1 GCA_947074165.1 uncultured Bacteroidales bacterium | reverse complement strand
GTATCACTATAGGCCTTGCTCAACCCATCGTTAGTACGCGCCTCATTTAAAGCCTTGTCTGTTTGTAAAGCGTTGAGTCTGTCGCAATGCATTTTATGGATGTAAGGTAGCTTGACAGTATAAACTCCACATTAAGAATATCATATCGGGAAGGGATTAAACTAAAAATGAATGATAAAGTGTATGTTATCAGATATTTCATATTGTGAGTATAGTATTAGATGTATGGGCAGCAAATATAATATTTTACCATAAAAATGTACAAAACTGTATTGTATTTTAACTGTATTGGTCGTTTCGTATTTATTGTATAAATATAGATTCCTAATTATTAAATAAATTCAGTATTATTACATAATATTTGTAGAACAAAAGTGATACCATAACAATTATAATAATATAAAATATCAGTTCATATCATGGCAGCCAATATTAAAAATACACTTGTTGATTTATTCGAGAATTCAGTAGAGAGGTACAATAGCAAGACTTTTATGCTTGAAAAGAAAGGTAAAGATTGGTTAGAAACTACTTATGCCCAGACGAAAGAGCAGGTGCTACGTTTTGGCGCTGGTCTTGTAGAGCTTGGTGTCAGACCTAAGGATAATATGGCATTATTGTCTGAAGGACGTAATAGCTGGATTATCGGTGAGCTTGCCATGTTTTATGCAGGCGCAGTCAATGTCCCTCTTTCCGTTAAGCTGGAGGAGAAAAACGATCTAATGTTTCGTCTTCAGCACTCTGATAGTAAATACATAATGGTATCTGCATCACAATTGCCAAAGATAAGAGCGATAAAGAACGATTTGCCCGAACTTAAAGCTATCATTGTATTCGACGAACTAGAAGAGTATCTAGATAAAGAAATTTCTATGAGTGATGTTTGTCGCATGGGTGATGAGTTGCTTAAGCGTGATTTAAACGGGTTCTTGAGTATAGGGCAGTCTCTGCGTAATGATGATATCGCTACGATAACGTATACATCAGGTACAACCGCAGATCCAAAAGGGATAATGCTATCACATCGTAATTACACAGCCAACGTAGAGCAGTCGCTTACGCTTACTAATGTGCAGGAAAATTGGCGTACACTTATTATACTGCCTCTAGACCACTGTTTTGCGCATGTAGTAGGTTTTTATATCTTTATGCATAGAGGTGCTGCAATTGCTACAGTACAAACAGGGCGAACTCCAATGGAGACTCTGAAAAATATACCTGTCAATCTAAAAGAGATACAACCCGACATGCTTTTATCTGTGCCGGCTCTTGCTAAGAGTTTTAAGAAAGCAATTGAAGGAGGAATAAAGGCCAAAGGACCTAAAGTAGAGAAGTTGTTTAACTTCGCTCTTAAAGTAAGCTATAAATACAACAAAGAGGGATGGAATAAAGGTACCGGTGGCACTTTTGTGCTTAAACCGCTTGTTTCTTTGTTTGACATGATACTGTTTTCAAATATCAGAAAAAGCTTTTGTGAGAATCTAAAATTCTTTATTGGTGGTGGTGCATTGCTCGATCGTGACTTACAGGATTTTTATTACGCTATAGGTATACCTATGTTTCAGGGCTATGGTCTGTCCGAAGCAACTCCTGTTATCTCATCAAACACACCTGAGGTACATAAATTTGGAAGTTCGGGTGTTCTTGTAAAACCTCTTGAAATAGCTATTAAAGACAGCGAAGGTCGTAATCTTCCTAAAGGAGAACAAGGAGAGATTGTTATTAAAGGAGAAAATGTAATGCTTGGTTATTGGAAAAATGAGATTTCAACACAAGATACAGTTAAAGACGGATGGCTTTATACGGGCGATTTAGGACTTATAGATAATGATGGTTATCTTGTCGTACTTGGTAGGTTCAAGAGTCTTCTTATTGGTAGTGATGGCGAGAAATACAGTCCGGAGGGGATTGAGGAAGCTATTGTGTCTCATTCTCCATTTATAGATCAGATTATGCTTTATAACAATCAGAGTGCTTATACGACTGCTCTTATAGTGCCAAATATGGAAAATCTTAAGCGTCGATGCAAAGGTGACTGGAGTAGCCGTGAGACAAAGATAGAGGCTATACGCATGATACAAAACAGCATAAATGAGTTTAAAGGTAAGGGTGACCAAGCCGGCAAATTCCCGGAAAGATGGCTTCCGACAACATTTGCAGTTCTTGATGAACCATTTTCAGAACGCAATCAGATGATAAACAGTACAATGAAGATGGTGCGTCCTAAGATTGAGAAGCATTATAAAGAGCGCATAGAGCGCTTATATACAGCTGAAGGGAAGAATGTCACGGATGACAGGAATATCAATTCATTAGGATAAATCTTAATGAATATGTTATAAAAAAGATTACCCGTACTAAACATACACAATGTTTAGTACGGGTAATCTTATATTTATCAATTTCCGTCAGGTTTATCTGCTTCAAAGAATGGGGAAAGATTCCATTTAAAATTTGCCGCTTCATCAGGTTTTGACGGACAATATTTTGGATCAAATCTGAGATTCTTAATCAGCTCAGGTGCGCTTGTTTTTGCTCCTTCTATCACACATTTCGCTATCTGATAAGCTCCGTAAGTATTGAAATGTGTATTATCTGCTAAATCTCTATCTTGTCCGGGAAAGGTGCCTTTTGGATAGTGTACCAGTGCACATTTTGATTCCTCCACACCAAGTGTTTCATAAAGTGTAGCAGTCATAGAATTAAGATCTATAATAGGTACATTTTCCTTTTCTGCCACCCATTTTACAGCATCAAGATACTCACCGTGAGTATTAATGATTTTATTGTTTTTGTCAAAACTGCGTCTGCTGGTGGGTGTCACCGGGATGGGATGTCCGCCACGGGACCTCACTTCATCAATAAAAGTTTTTATACTTGTAGAAAATGAGAGGTATGCTCCCTTTCCGGCTCCTTTTTGTTTCTGATCATTATGACCGAACTCAATAAAAAAATAGTCGCCGGGTTTCATCATAGTCATAGCTTTTGCCAGACGTTTTGCACCAATAAAAGTATTTGCGCTTTCTCCGCTTTCGGCATAATTGGCGAAAGCGACCTTTTCATTAAAAAATCGGGGAATCATTTGTCCCCAGCTTGCCCATGGTTCGGTATCCTGATCTACCACTGTACTGTTACCGCAAAGAAATACGGTTACAACCGATTCATCTGCCGGCTCAATGGTGATGCTCTCACATGCAGGTGAATCTCCGTTAAACTCAAGCGTAAGTTTATTATCCCAATTTAGTTTTGATTTCTCTCTCTCTTTTATTTTTACTGATTCTTTATCAGATATTTTAGGATTTCTCTTATTTACTATAAACGATTCCTCTACAAATTGCCCTTTTTTAGTAGCGAGATTCTCAACAAACAGTCTTCTTGACTCAGCTCTCACAGTTGTTACAGCAGCTTGTTTCTTGCTTCCCAGCTTTACCGTCACCTTATAATTGCCGTCAGGAAGATCAATAGAAAAATAATAAGGTTTCTTACTTCCTTTAGAAGGAGAGTCCATAAAATCAAATCCATATCCCGTCTCGGGGGTATATCTTGGAAGGTCTTTGGTATTAAATGTTTGAGGTAAGCTTTGTGCTCCTGCACTTATTGCCGTAAGTAGCATAAGATGCAATAGTTTTGTTCGCATTTTCATGTGTTTTTAATTAAATATTATCAGGCCATAGCTCTGTTTAATCTTTTTCGTTGACGCGAAAATAGTTATTCATGTTGTAACACTGAATAGACTTACATTCAGTTACACTGTAAAATTGTACAAATATAAATCTCATATGTAAATATGATTAGTATACATTTAAGCAAATCTATACTAATGAGTGTTTTACTTTTACTTAATCACATTCTCAACAATGATTTATATTCGTTGCTTTTGTGTAAATTTGAATATTATTAATTAAAACGTATTTATATGAATTTCTTCTTAAACCTATTGTGGCTCATATTCGGGGGGATAATTACTGCTATTGAATATCTTGTTTCAAGTTTTCTTCTTATGATAACAATTGTAGGTATACCTTTTGGATTGCAGACTTTAAAACTTGCAGCACTGGCTCTTTGGCCATTTGGAAAGAGAGTAGTATCTCACCCGGAAGCGGGAGGTTGTTTATATACAATTATGAATATAGTATGGATACTTATCGGTGGTATATGGATCTGTCTCACTCATGTGGCTTTCGGTGCATTGTTATGCATTACCATTATAGGTATACCATTCGGTTTACAACACTTTAAGCTGGCAGGTCTTGCTCTCACTCCTTTTGGAAGAGACATTGTTGATGATAATGCTTGATTTTAAAGCTGGACGGTGAGTTGGATATTTGAATTTATTGTGGACAGGGACTATTAATTAGGATTCTGAGGATTCCGGATCCTTATATTTCGAGTTGTAGTTTTTAATAAATGCTTCGATCGCTATGTTGAATACATCTTTTATCTTAAGATTTTCACGAGTAGCGATTTGGCGCATTTGTAGTAGTTGCTCTTCATCAAGAATAGCTGTATATCGAGTCTCTCCCTCTTTTGTGCCACGATCTGCCGCACCTTTAGGGATTTTAGTGCTGGTGCGAGGCCTTCCAATCCTGGATTTCTTTTCAACAGTCGTTTGAGCACTATATTTTGATGTCGCTTTTGGGGTAATATCTGTAGCCGGTATGTTTATAATAGCTGGACTAACTGATTCCATTGTGTTCATCTGACTATGAAACTCAATAGATTCATCATGTATTTTCTCATTAATAGGAGTACTATTACCTTCCATGAGAACACTTTTCTTATTGTTACCTGATTTCTTAGCCATAACAGATATGCGATTGAATATATATGACAAAATTAATATCTATAATCACAACCACAAGTTATATGACGCTATTTTAGTTATAGATTAGTAACAAAAGGAAGAAACTTATCTATGTATAGATCTTTTTCTTTTAACAGAATTACCTGCTCCTCGCGAGACATGTTTCTAAATGATGATGGTGTGGTACCGAGTCCTTGTCTGAAGGCTCTACAAAGTATTTTAGAGGTTGCAAATCCAGACTCAAGCGCAGCATCTGAGATCAGAATATCCTCATTTTCATTGAGCATTTTCTGAAAATGACATAATCTATATCTTAAGATTAGCCTTGTGAAGTTTGTATCATTATTATTTATAGCTGCGGAAAGATACGTACGGTTAGTATTAACGTAAATCAGGAGATCCTGCATCCTTAAGTCGAGACGGAAGAGCGTCGTGTAGGGAAAGAGTGTACGTCCTGGTGTAGATCTCGGT
>CAMTOT010000227.1 GCA_947074165.1 uncultured Bacteroidales bacterium | reverse complement strand
GAGCAGGAACAGCCATGATAGCGCCTGTACCATAACCCGCTAGTACGTAATCTGAGATCCATACAGGAATTTTTTCTCCGTTAAGCGGATTTATAGCGAATGAGCCAGAGAAAACTCCGGACACTTTTTTATCCATCTGACGCTCGCGCTCTGTACGGCTTTTGCATTTATCAAGATACTCATCTACCGCGGCCTGCTGCTCAGGTGTCGTGATCTGTTTTACATACGCGCTTTCTGGAGCAAGAACCATAAATGTCACACCGAATACCGTATCGGCACGCGTAGTGAATATAGTAAGTTCGATATCAGAGTCAGCGATTTTAAACTGCATCTCAGCTCCTTCAGATTTACCGATCCAGTTTTTCTGAGTCTCTTTAAGAGAGTCAGACCAGTCGATAGTATCAAGGCCTCTCAAAAGACGGTCAGCGTAAGCAGAAACACGAAGACACCATTGGCGCATAAGTTTTTGCTCTACAGGATAACCACCTCGCACAGATACACCTTCACTAACTTCATCGTTGGCAAGAACAGTTCCCAGCTTAGGACACCAGTTTACCATTGTATCGCCAAGATAAGCTATACGATAGTTCATTAGCGCTTGCTGTTGCTCTTTTTCAGACATAGCGTTCCACTCTTCAGCGGTGAATGAAATATCTTTTGAAGCAACGGCTGTGATACCTTCAGTACCGTGTTTTGCGAAATGCGCAACCAGAGATGCTATCGGCATAGCCTTATCCGCAGCCTTATCGTAGTAGCTGTTGAACATCTGAATGAATGCCCATTGAGTCCATTTATAAAATACAGGCTCACAAGTGCGGACCTCACGGCTCCAGTCATAACAGAAACCGATTTTGTCTAACTGCTCGCGGTAACGCGCTATATTCTGAGTAGTAGTGATAGCAGGATGCTGCCCTGTCTGGATAGCGTATTGCTCAGCCGGCAAACCGTAAGCATCATATCCCATCGGGTGAAGTACGTTGAATCCCTGAAGACGTTTGAAACGTGAAAAAATATCAGAAGCAATGTATCCAAGAGGATGACCTACGTGAAGCCCCGCGCCTGACGGATAAGGAAACATATCCAAAACATAAAACTTTGGTTTTGAAGCGTCTTCCTTTACTTTGTAAGTCTGATTATTTCTCCATGACTCCTGCCATTTTTTCTCAATTTCTCTGAAGTTATATTCCATATTATGAGTGTATTTAATAGCTTAATTTTTGATGCGCAAAGTTAGTGAAACTTTATAAAATTCACTGATTTAAGTATATAAAATAGTATATTTGCGCCCTTATTCAATAAAAATGCACCAAATTGTAATTTTGCAAATTACGAAGGTGTTAATTAAAACAAAAATTGTATCTTAGATGAAGATAGCCAATATAGATTTGGGAGAAAGACCGATACTGTTAGCTCCGATGGAGGATGTAACGGATGTGGGATTTAGAATGATGTGTAAAAGATTTGGCGCCGATATGGTTTATACTGAGTTTGTATCGGCTGACGCTCTGATAAGAAGCGTGAACAAGACACAGCAGAAACTGCATATTCTTGAAGAGGAGCGACCTGTCGTTATACAGATTTACGGCAGAGATACCGACACAATGGTGGAAGCGGCTAGAATAGTTGAAGAAGCCAAACCTGATGTATTGGATATAAACTTTGGCTGCCCGGTAAAACGCGTAGCCGGAAAAGGAGCCGGTGCAGGGATGCTGAGAGATATCCCGCGCATGCTTGATATAACAAAATCGGTTGTTGACGCTGTAAATATACCCGTAACCGTTAAGACTCGATTAGGGTGGGATTGCGACAGCAAGATAATCGTAGAACTTGCCGAGCAACTTCAGGATTGCGGTATAGCGGCTCTTGCCATACACGGACGCACAAGAAGCCAGATGTATACAGGCGAGGCAGACTGGTCTTTGATAGGGGAGGTGAAAGAGAATCAAAGAATGCATATCCCAATCATTGGCAACGGTGATGTAACGTCTGATATTGTAGCTAAGGAAAAATTTGACAGATATGGCGTTGACGCTATAATGGTGGGCAGGGCAACAATAGGCAAACCATGGATTTTTAAAGAGATAAAGCATTACCTTGAGACAGGTGAACATCTCGAAAATATACCTTTCCATGAGAAGATGGAGATTATCAAACAGCAGGTGCGCGACAGCGTAGCGAGAATTGACGAGTATAGAGGGATTTTGCATATCAGAAGACATCTTGCCGCAACTCCGATCTTCAAAGGGATACCAAACTTCAGGGACACAAGAATCGAGATGCTTAGAGCGGAATCTGTAGAGCATCTTTTTGGTATTCTCGAAAGGATAGAGACTGAGTTTAAGGACTATCTAAAATAACTTAATATGATGAAGACTTTATTATCGTGCCTTACGATGCTCTTTTTCGTAGTAAATACGCAAGCGCAAATACTCAAAAGAGTGACGGGAAATGAGAATTATGTTTCTAAAGAGTTAAAACTATCTGACTATAATAAACTACAGGTAAACCATGCTTTCAGCGTAACTCATAAGATCAATCCCGATTTCGCCGGATATGTAAAAATATACGCGGAAGAGAATATTATTGAAATAATGGGCGTTACCTCAGAAAGAGGCCTGTTATCTTTAAAAATCAACGCTGTAAGAGAGCCTGTATTTGGGTCTGTGACTATAGTGACATACTCATCTTCACTGCAAAGTATCGTATCTGAAGGTAGTGGTAATATTAATCTGATATCGCCAATCGAGTCTTCGGAGATTAAAGTTTCTCAACTTGGTTCAGGCACTATTATTGCCGCGGATTTGACTTGCGGTGTGCTTAAACTGACAAGCAGCGGCTCAGGCAGCATAGATATTAAAAATGGCAAAGCAGGTTTTGGCAACTACTCGGTAACGGGAAGCGGTACAATTGAGGCAGAAAACATTAAAACGACCGAATCTAAAGTGAGTATCACCGGAAGCGGCAGAGTAAAATGTAATGTATCTACAACACTTGAAACATTACTTACCGGTTCGGGGTCTGTTTACTACAAAGGAAAGCCAACATTAAAGACAAAAACTCTCGGCTCGGGACAGGTAATAGCTATGTAATTGTTGTTACATAATCACAGCTTTAAAATATGCTTCTTATTGATTCTCAGAAGGGGTTAATAATATTAAATATAGCAATTGATTAGGGAAATATTTCTCTAATTAGTTGCTATATTTATTTAATAAAGTTAATTTTGCACCTCTAAATCTTATTTCTAATTAAGTACAAAGATTATTAGGGTTTTGCGTGAATAATTATTAAACATTAAATAAACTAAAATTTCAATCCTATGTGGTTAGTTAATTCATCTATCGGCAGAAAAGTCATTATGAGTCTTTCAGGGCTTTTTCTGATCGTATTTTTGTGTGTTCACCTAACGGCGAATATGTTTATGTACGTTAGTCCTGAAGCATTTGGACACGCTTGTCATTTCATGGGAAGCCCTCTTGTGATGACTATGGTGCCAGTATTGGCTTTCGGTTTTGTAATACACATCGTTTACGCATTTATCCTAAACGCGCGCAACCTTAAAGCACGTGGTAATGAAGCTTACAGAAGCGGAAACAAAACACAAATTCCTGCTGCTTCAAAAAACATGCTTGCACTTGGTGTTATCGTGCTTGGCGGTCTTGCATTTCACCTTACTCAGTTTTGGGCAGAGATGCAGCTACAGGTTCTTTTAGGAAGACCTGAATATCCTGCACTTGCTAATATGGGTATCGAAGAACTAGCTAAACCATACGCTCTTGCAAAAATATATTTCGGGAATGTACTATTCTCAATCATCTATATCATCTGGATTGCAGCTCTATGGTTTCACCTTTCTCACGGTTTCTGGAGTGCCTTTCAGACACTTGGTATTAACAACCGTGTATGGTTCAAACGTTGGAACGCGATTGGCATAATCTTCGCAACTATCGTTTGCCTTGGTTTCATTTCTATCCCTGTATCTTTCTTGTTAGGTATCCTTAACTAAGAATTTTCAGTAATTATCAAACTAAAAAAACTAAGAAAAATATGGCTATAAATTCTCGTATTCCGGAAGGCCCATTGGCTGAGAAATGGAGCAACTATAAAGCACACCAGAAATTGGTAAACCCGGCAAACAAACGCCGTTTGGATATCATCGTAGTAGGAACAGGTCTTGCAGGAGCTTCTGCAGCCGCTTCACTTGGTGAAATGGGATTCAATGTAATCAATTTCTGTATCCAGGATTCTGCACGTCGCGCTCACTCAATCGCGGCTCAGGGTGGTATAAATGCAGCTAAAAATTATCAGAATGACGGTGACTCAATCTATCGTCTTTTCTACGATACAATCAAAGGTGGTGACTACCGTGCACGCGAATCAAATGTATATCGTCTTGCAGAGGTATCAAATGATATTATCGACCAGTGTGTAGGTCAGGGTGTACCTTTCGCTCGTGAATATGGCGGTCTTTTGGACAACCGTTCTTTCGGTGGAGCTCAGGTATCACGTACATTCTATGCTAAAGGTCAGACAGGACAGCAGCTTCTTCTTGGTGCTTACTCTGCTCAGATGCGTCAGGTTGAGAAAGGTACAGTAAAACTATATACTCGCTACGAGATGCTTGACCTTGTTGTTGTGGATGGTCGCGCACGCGGTATTCTTGCACGTAACCTTGTGACAGGTAAAACAGAACGTTTCGCTGCTCACGCTGTAGTAATCGCTACAGGTGGATACGGAAACGCGTTCTTCCTTTCAACTAACGCTATGTCTTGTAACGGTTCGGCGGCTATACAGTGCTACCGTAAAGGTGCTTACTTCTCAAATCCTGCTTTCGCGCAGATTCACCCTACATGTATCCCTGTACACGGTGAGTTCCAGTCAAAACTAACGTTGATGTCTGAGTCTCTTCGTAATGACGGCCGTATCTGGGTTCCTAAGAAAAAAGAGGATGCTGAAGCAATCCGCGCAGGAAAACTAAAACCAACACAAATTAAAGAAGAGGATCGCGACTACTATCTTGAGCGTCGTTATCCTGCATTCGGTAACCTTGTGCCACGTGACGTAGCTTCTCGCGCTGCGAAAGAGCGTTGTGACGCAGGTTTCGGTGTTAACAATACAGGTCTTGCAGTTTACCTTGATTTCTCTGACGCTATCAACCGTCTTGGACGCGATGTAGTAGAGGCTCGTTATGGTAACCTGTTCCAGATGTATGAAAAAATCGTAGACGAAAATCCTTACGAAACTCCGATGATGATCTATCCTGCTATCCACTATACAATGGGTGGTATCTGGGTTG
>CAMTOT010000226.1 GCA_947074165.1 uncultured Bacteroidales bacterium | reverse complement strand
AGATAATGAGCGGTGACTGGAGTTCAGACGTGTGCTCTTCCGATCTGAACTTATTGGAAAACTATAATCCTGAGAAATAATACTATGAAAGCACTAATGTTTGGGTGGGAGTTCCCACCGCATATTCTTGGAGGATTGGGGACAGCCAGCTATGGACTTACAAAGGGGATGGAAAAGTGTGGTGACATGGATATAACCTTTGTTATACCAAAGCCAATAGGAGATGAAGAGAAGACTTTCGCTCATATTATAGGAGCTACAAACACTCCTATCGCTTATCGTGATGTAAGCTGGGATTATGTCCAAAAACGTCAGGGCCATGTAATGAATCCTCAAGAGTACTATGAACTGCGTGATAATATATACGCGGATTTTAATTATTTACATCTGAATGATTTAGGGTGTATCGAGTTTTCTGGCAGATATCCTGACAATCTGATTGAAGAGATTAATAATTACTCTATTGTAGCGGGTGTAATAGCTCGTAAAGAGCAGTTTGATATTATCCACTCTCATGACTGGCTGACTTATCCGGCAGGTATACATGCCAAGCAGATCACAGGTAGACCGCTTGTTATACATGTACACGCTACCGATTTTGACAGAAGCCGTGGTAACGTTAATCCAACGGTATTTGCTATTGAGAAAGACGGGATGCATCACGCAGATCATATTATAACGGTAAGTAATCTGACTCGTAATACTGTTATTGAAAAATACGGAATAGATCCGGCTAAGGTTACTACAGTGCATAATGCAGTGGAGCCGATGAGTCAGGAGATTCAGAATATAGTTATGAATCGCGGTACAAACGATAAGATCATTACTTTCCTGGGACGTATTACAATGCAGAAAGGGCCTGAGTATTTTGTTGAGGCGGCAGCCAAAGTATTGAAGAAGGCCAAAAACGCACGTTTCGTAATGGCAGGCAGCGGCGACATGATGAATGATATGATAAGACTTGCCGCAAGGCGAGGTATAGCCGACAGATTTCATTTTACCGGCTTTTTGAAAGGTAAGGCCGTATATGAAATGTTGAAGGCGAGTGATGTTTACGTGATGCCTTCTGTATCTGAGCCGTTTGGAATTTCTCCCCTTGAGGCGATGCAGGTAGGTGTACCTACTATTATATCAAAGCAATCGGGATGCGCGGAGATTTTGGATAACGCTATAAAAATTGATTATTGGGACATTGATGCTATGGCAGACGCTATGTATTCTATTATTACTTATCCATCTATGTACAATTTCCTTAAGCATGAAGGCAAAAGTGAGGTAGATGAGATAAAGTGGGAGTATGCAGGTCAGAAAGTTATTGATATATATAAGAAATGTCTTGCATATTAAATCGTACATAAGAGATTAACAAACACAAAGAATAATTTAATACTATATAATGATGAGAACAATTTGTTTTTATTTCCAGATACATCAGCCGTTTCGTCTAAAAAGATACAGATTCTTTGATATCGGCAGTGATCATTATTATTATGATGATTTCAATAATGAGGATATAATTAAGGATATTGCCCGCAAATCATATATCCCGGCTAATCAGACTATACTTGAGATGATACGAAAATCAGAGGGCCGTTTTAAGGCTGCATTTTCATTCTCAGGAGTTGTGCTTGAGCAGCTTCAGATTTATGCTCCCGAATTTATTGATAGCATGAAGGAACTTGCAGCTACAGGTTGCATCGAGTTTCTTTCAGAAACATACTCTCACTCACTGGCTTCTCTTGTAGATGTTGAGGGATTCGAGCGTCAATTGAAAATGCACGATGAGATGATAGAGGATCTTTTCGGACAGAAACCACGAGTTATAAGAAATACAGAGCTTATATATTCAGATGAGATTGGTCAGATTATATCCGATCTTGGATATAAAGGCGTTATTACTGAAGGCGCAAAACATATTCTTGGATGGAAGAGCCCTAACTATGTTTACTCATCGGCTTGTAACCCTGATCTTAAACTATTGCTTAAAAACTCAAAGCTTAGTGATGACATCTCTTTCAATTTCTCTAAATATGACTGGGCAGACTATCCGCTTACAGCAGATAAATTTATAAACTGGATTGATGAGCTTCCTACAGAAGAAAAGGTTGTCAATCTATTTATGAACTACGAAACATTTGGTTCGATGCAACCTGCCGGAACAGGTATATTTGAATTTATGAAAGCGTTGCCAAGATTTGCAGAATCAAAAGGTATCACTTTCTCTACTCCTTCCGAGGTTATTGACAATACGCCGGCTGCCGGAGTAATGTCTGTTACTCACCCTATCTCATGGGCGGATGAGGAGCGCGACACTAGCGCATGGCTTGGTAATGAGTTGCAGAAAGAGGCTTGCAATACTCTTTATAGTCTTGGCGAAAGAGTAAGACTTTGTAATGACAGACGTTTGCTTCAGGACTGGGATTATCTTCAGAGCTCTGATCACTTTTACTATATGAGTACTAAACGTAAGTCTGATGGCGCGATGCATAAGCTTTTCAGTCCATATGATTCACCTTACGAAGCGTTTACCAACTATATGAATGTTTTGTCCGACTTTATTATGCGTGTTCAGCAGCAGTATCCTACTTCAATAGACAATGAAGAGCTGAGCGGACTTCTTACTACGATAGAAAATCAGGCTAAGGAGATCAATAAACTGGAGGACAGACTTGACAGAGCGAAAACTATGCTTGAGAAGTGTAAATCAGATAAAGAGAAGATTGTAGCAAAACCAAAGGAGTCAAAACCAAGAACGCCAAAGAAAGATATCGCGGCGGAGATTGAACTGGCAGAGTTGCAAGAGATAAAATAATATTTGGGGTAATTAAAATACTCTATTTATAAAACAAAAAAGGATGATTCTTAATGAATCATCCTTTTTTGTTTTATAGTTTCGGATTAACCGTTGCTTGATCTTTAATTATCGTTCTTATTCTGGAGTGTATATATAATAGTGGTTTCCTGAGGATTTTTACCACTCTTAAGTACAACTCCTGAAGGAGAAAAGAAGTTTGTCATTTTAGTAAAATAGCCGTAACTGTTAATTGTTGCAGAAACAGGAACCATAGCCATTTTAATAACTGCATCTTCCGGTACTTCATCATAATTATCGCCATGCTCTTTTTTTACATATTCGATAACCAGTCTGTTTATATTTCCGAAGTTATATCTCCAATAGCCGCTCGTTGAATCTGAGGCGTAGCTTGCAGCAAATGATTCTTTAGAATCTGGAATACTGTTTTGCTCAAAAAACTCATTCATTTTGTCTCTTCTCACAAGTAGCATATAGCTTGGAGGAGTCGAGTAAAAAATGTCAGCCACCGGCTTGTAAGCCTGTACATTTAAAGATATACCATTTACAAAGCGTTTATCAGCATCGAAAGAATTACGCTCTTTAGCTATTTTACCTACAGGGATATCAATTTCTGTAAAATATCCTGCCGGAGATGTAACATAAGTCGCGGAATCGCAGTTCATGATTTTGTCTTCGTTTTCCTGCTCGTTCGTATATCTTACACTGTTTACCTGTACCACATCCGGGCTTATCCCGATATATTTAACGCGGTTCGCAACATAAGAACTATCTTTTCCTGAAGCACCTACAAGAGGGGCTCCTCCGGGAGCAAGATTATGGTAAGTTCTGTAAAACATTGTAATATCGGTTCTGATAACTTTTATTATCGTACCGTTACCCTGAGTGTTTTTCAGATAAACTCCCTGGAAAAATTCCTGAAAGCTTTCCTGATCATTGAAAACTTCAGGTGTTTCTGTAATTGCTTTATAGAATCTTTTTGCAAACTCGTTGCTTAGCTTGATATCTACATAAGGCACGTAACTACTGGTGTTCTTAATTGAGTCACTGATAGTCATATCAATACCTGTATATGTTTTCTTGCCAAGTTCTTTTTTAGATGGGATATATTTCTCAATATCCATATTTGAATAGAAGTTCTTTGGCAATTTTTTCTCTAGCTCATACGCCGTAACAGTCATAGGTGTAAGAGAGTCACCTATATATCCGTTGTAATAAATACTCAAAACAATTGAGTCTAACGCGTTATTTACCAAAGAGTCTTTATATCCGTAAGGATGATCTTTAGAAATACAGAAATATGTTGAGTCATCCGTTGCAATATCGAGATTGAATTTCGGTTCTACATAAAACTGTCCCGCGTAATCCGAGCGTATAGTACCATAGAACTTATCAACAATTTCCCCAAGTAAAGGAACAGACGTTCTCGCGTACACAGAATCTGATTTGAAAGTACGAGACTCAAGAGTCATAGTCGAACTCTTAATGTCAAGGTCTTCACCCGAAGGGCGTACCGAAGAACCCAATGTACTTAAATCATCACTACAAGAAGCAAAAAACAAAACACCTAATGAGAAAAGGGCTAAATTCTTTATTTTCATCTGAATAGTTTTAGTTGTTTATTGATAAGTCCGTATAAGCCTTAAGAAACGGTACTTACCTCACTGGAGTAAATCATTTATTTGATTCTTCCCAGACAACGTCGTAGAATTCATTGTATTTTTCAATGTATTCCTCCGGAGACTGGAAGTCTAAAACCGGTAGTCCGCTGTTTTGGGCGAAATCCATAACTTCCTGATTGCTGTCGGTGCTTCCTTTTATCACACCGTCGCTATATTTGATAGCCAGTTTAGAGAGATCAGAGAAACTAACCGTAGCATTTTTAATTGCTTCAACATCTGAATCTTCAATCCCCTCAAGAAGTAGTTTGTCTGAGAAATTAGCAGAGAACGGAGCTTTAAAATCATCATTATATACTGAGTATACAATCTTTGAGTTTTTAAAACAAGGATCATCTGCATAAGCCTTTTTGATATATAATGGAGTAAGCGCTGTCATCCATCCGTGACAGTGGATAATATCCGGTACCCATCTTAATTTTTTTACAGTTTCGAGTACACCGCGAATGAAGAATATACTACGCTCTTCATTGTCTGCAAACTCTACTCCGTTGTCGTCGGTCAAGGTCGCTTTACGTTGAAAGTAGTCCTCATTATCAATGAAGTACACCTGCATTCTGGCAGCCTGTATAGAGGCAACTTTAATTATTAGCGGGTGGTCTGTATCGTCAATGATCAGGTTCATGCCTGAGAGACGTATCACTTCATGCAATTGGTTTCTTCTTTCATTAATATTACCAAATTTGGGCATGAAAGTTCTGATCTCTCTTCCTTTTTCCTGAATACCTTGCGGAAGGTAACGGCTAATATTTGCTATCTCACTTTCCGGAAGATACGGAGTTATTTCTGATGTAATGTATAATACCTTAGTGG
>CAMTOT010000225.1 GCA_947074165.1 uncultured Bacteroidales bacterium | reverse complement strand
CGAGATAATGAGCGGTGACTGGAGTTCAGACGTGTGCTCTTCCGATCTGTTTTATGTGTCTGTACAGTCACATTTGTAATGTATCAACAAAAAAGACGTCGGATGTAAATATGTAATAATTATATTTTTTGTGATAAATAATAATGACACTTAAATAATGATTGTGAAATATTGATTTTATTTTGACTTAAAAAACATTGTATACATTTGTTATATAAATAAATTGATTGCATATTTATTCTCAAATCAAATTACTCAAACGTCTATGTATAATATACTTATCATCGAGGATGAAAAACGTGTTGCCGATCTGCTTCAGGCAGGTCTTACAGAAAGCGGTTATCAGTGTCTCGTCGCTTATGACGGGAATATGGGATTAAGACTATTTCGAGCCAATCCTGTAAACCTTGTTATCTCTGATGTTGTGCTGCCTGGGATAAACGGGTTTGAACTTTGCAAGCAGATACGCGACATAAATCCTTCTGTGCCGATAATTATGCTTACGGCTCTTGGTTCCACCGATGATAAGCTTGACGGATTTGATGCAGGTGCAGATGACTACATGGTTAAGCCTTTTGATTTCCGAGAGCTTAACGCGCGAATTAGAGCTCTTTTGAAAAGAGAGCAGCGCGAAGTACAACCTGTCGTTAATGAGATTTTATATTCGGACCTGCATATCAATCTTAATACAAAAGAAGTGACAAGAGGCGGTAAGTTAATACCTCTTTCCCCAAAAGAGTATAACCTGCTTGTTTATATGGTTGAGAACTCAGAGAAGGTCGTGAGCCGTATTGATATTGCCGAAAAAGTATGGAATACGCACTTTGACACGGGTACGAATTTCATAGACGTGTATATCAATTATCTTCGAAAAAAGATTGATCGCGATTTTGAGTCTAAATTGATTCATACCAAAACAGGTATGGGTTTCATTCTTACAGACAAACTATGAAAATAAGAACATCTCTTACTATTCGCTATACCTGCGTCACGGCGGTTCTTTTTCTGCTTTTTGTCGCTGCCGCTTATTACCTTAGTGAGCGTGCCCGAAGCGACGCTTTTTTCAGAGACCTGAGAAGCGAAGCGATAACAAAAGCCAACCTTTTTCTTAATAATCAGGTTGATGCTCCCACTATGCAGTCTATTTATCTAAACAATAAGCAGTTTATTGATGAGGTTGAAGTAGCGGTATATACACCGGATTTTGATATTATGTATCATGATGCCCTGCAAAATGATATTGTAAAAGAGACGGAGGCTATGATCTCCGATATAATGAATAAACGAGAAATAAACTTCAACGTCGGCAAATATCAGGCAGTCGGTTTGGTTTATCCCTTTAAGGGAAAAGATTATGTTGTCACTGCCGCCGCATACGACCGTTATGGGTATGATAATCGAAAAATGCTTTGGGAGTGGCTTCTTGTTTTTACATTAGTCGCGATCTTTATAATGATTGTCGTGGGCTATTTCTTCGCAAAAAGCGCTTTGGCTCCCATTCGGGATATTGTAAAAGAAGCAGATGATATATCTGCGTCAAGAATTGATAAAAGACTTCCGGTGAAAAATCAGAATGATGAGCTTGGTGAATTAAGTGAGACCTTCAACGCTCTTCTTGACAGGCTTGAAAGCTCTTTTAATTCACAGAAGATGTTTGTCAGCAATGTCTCCCATGAACTTCGTACACCTATGGCGGCACTTATCACACAGCTTGATATTACTCTTATGAAAGAGCGAGATCCTGAGCAATATAAACTGGCTATAGGTAATGCTTTAAATGACGCTGACCGTGTGGTTAGATTAATAAACGGGCTTCTTGACCTTGCCCGCTCTGACTATGCTCCCGACAAGATAAATATGAAGAATATACGTGTCGATGAGCTTCTTATCGATGCTATCGACCTTGTGCTTAAAGCGCATCCCGAATATCATGTAGAGTTATTATTCGGTCAGGAGTCTGACGATGACAGAGTATTGACCATCCTGGCAAACGAATACTTGCTTACAATAGCTCTTGTCAACCTGATAGAGAATAACTGTAAATATTCCAATAATCATACATCTATAGTACAGATTACTTTTTGGGACGGCCATACTATTGTTCGTTTCTCAGACAATGGGATTGGTATGTCTGATAAAGACAGAGAGAATATGTTTAGCCTGTTTTATCGTGGAGAAAATAAGGGAGAGGTACCGGGCTATGGTATAGGTATGGCACTTACGCAAAAAATAATATCCCTTCATAAAGGTGATATATCTGTTTTTTCTAAAGAAGGCGAGGGTACTACATTTGTGGTACGTCTGCCTCATATTTGATTCTAATGACTTTCTAATATCGCTCTAATATCTTTATAACTGCATTCCTTTCGCTCTGATTATACTTTTGCGACGTGATAATTAACGGAACGTATAATCAAGAAAAGTTATCGGAATGATCAGAAGAAAAAATCAAACAAAACAGAATACTTCTTTCCGCTTCGACGCAGAAAGAGTATTCATGGCAGCAACCCAGCCGTTAAAATCAGTATTTTCATATTTCCAGACATCAGAAAGAGGTCTCACCTCAGAGGAGATTCATGACAGGCAGATGGAGTACGGCCGTAATGAAGTCTCGCAGGAGCAGCGAAAAAATCCTTTTATTCTATTTCTCAAGACATTTATAAACCCGTTTATCGGCGTGCTTACAGCGCTCGCGGTAGTATCTCTTGTGATTGACGTAATCTTTGCCGAACCAGGAGAGCAGGAGTGGACAGGTATAGTAATTATTGTATCTATGGTGGTCATTAGCGCGATACTGCGTTTTTGGCAGGAATGGAAAGCAAATCTGGCGACTCATACACTTATGAATCTTGTGACAAACACATGTTTTGTTCATCGTGATGAATATAGTAAGGAGATTGATATTCGCGAACTTGTGCCGGGTGATATAATATACCTTGCAGCGGGAGATATGATACCTGCCGATGTGAGGATTATAGAAGCTAAAGACCTTTTCGTAAGTCAGTCTTCACTTACTGGAGAGTCAGATCCTATCGAAAAATTTCCAGAAGTAAAAGGTAAAGAGTACCGCACCGGCAGTGTTGTCGAGCTTGATAATATATGCTATATGGGTTCAACCGTCATAAGCGGAGCAGCCAAAGCTATCGTGTTTGAAACCGGCAACCGTACATTTCTTGGCTCTGTGGCAAAAAGCCTTATCGGACAGCGTGCCACTACATCATTTGATATAGGTATAAGCAAGGTTAGTTTTTTGCTTATCAGATTTATGCTTGTGATGGTGCCTTTCGTATTCTTCGTAAACGGATTTACTAAGGGAGACTGGTTTGAGGCATTTATTTTTGCTCTTTCAGTAGCCGTAGGTCTTACTCCGGAAATGCTTCCGATGATTGTTACAGCCAATCTTGCAAAAGGAGCCGTAACTATGTCAGGTAAAAAGACAATTGTGAAAAATCTTAACGCTATACAAAATTTCGGCGCAATGAATATTCTTTGTACTGATAAAACCGGTACTCTTACCTGTGATAATATAGTGCTTGAGAAATATATAAATGCAGACGGAAGCTGCGACTTATCAAAAAGAATCCTTCGACACGCATATTATAATAGTTTCTTTCAGACAGGTCTTAAGAGCCTTATGGATAAAGCAATCCTTTCGCATGTAAAAGAACTGGAACTTGAGCATCTGGTTGAAGACTACAAAAAGATTGATGAGATACCGTTTGACTTCTCTCGTCGTCGTATGTCGGTTGTGGTTGAGGATGTAAATAGCAAACGTCAGATTATCACTAAAGGAGCAGTGGAAGAGATGATTGAGATTTGCGCCT
This sequence comes from uncultured Bacteroidales bacterium, assembly GCA_947074165.1. Classification (GTDB taxonomy): domain Bacteria; phylum Bacteroidota; class Bacteroidia; order Bacteroidales; family JAUNSR01; genus JAUNSR01. The sequence continues at coordinate 1,483 of CAMTOT010000225.1, read as the reverse complement.
ACGCCGAGATTGACGGAGATGTGCTTCTTATGACTGATCAGCTTCGTGATAAAGCCCGTTCTATAAGCGAAGATATGAATCGTAACGGAATGCGTGTTCTTGCTCTTGCTCACAAAAGTTTTATAAGCAAAGAGTGTGATTTCGCTGTCTCTGATGAGGCAGATATGGTGCTTATCGGGTTTCTTGCGTTTCTCGATCCGCCAAAACCTTCCGCTTCAGAGGCTATAGGCGAACTACATAACTATGGTATTGATGTTAAGATTCTTTCCGGAGATAACGATATTATAGTTAATGCCATTGCGCGTCAGGTTGGCATAGATACATCTCTGTCCGTGACCGGTCCGCAGCTTGAACGCATGACTGAAGAACAGAGAAGAGACATTGTAAAGAACGTGAAATTATTCTCAAAGCTTACCCCGCATCAGAAGACTGAGGTAATATCAATCCTTCAGCAGGAGGGAAATACGGTCGGGTTTCTTGGAGATGGCGTTAATGACGCTCCTGCGCTTAGACAATCTGATATTGGTATTTCTGTGGATACTGCCGTTGATGTAGCTAAAGAAAGCGCTGATATAATATTGCTTGATAAAGATCTTAACGTACTTAAAAACGGTGTTATTGAAGGTCGTAAGACATTTGGCAACATCATTAAATATATTAAGATGACGGCCAGCTCGAATTTCGGAAATATGTTTAGTGTACTTGCGGCAAGTGCTTTCCTTCCGTTTTTGCCTATGCTACCTGTTCAACTGCTTGTTCAGAATCTGTTATATGATATATCTCAGGTTACTATTCCTTTTGATAAAATGGATTCGGAATATCTTAAGACACCTCAAAAATGGGATTCTTCAGATTTAAGCCGCTTTATGATATGTATAGGACCAATCAGTTCTGTTTTTGATATTGCGACTTTTCTTATTATGTGGTATGTTTTTGATTGCAATGCTCCGGAGAGCGAGTCTTTATTTCATTCAGGGTGGTTTGTAGTGGGGCTTTTGTCTCAGACTCTTATTGTTCATATGATAAGAACACGCAAGATTCCGTTTTTCCAGAGCCGAGCTTCATGGCAGGTTATGTGTCTCACTTTTGCAGTCATGGCACTTGGGGTATTTATTCCTTATACTAAGTTTGGTGCTTCAATAGGGCTTATTCCTCTACCTTTAGGTTATTTCCCTTGGCTTGCGCTTATACTTGTTTCTTATTGTATACTTACTCAGGTGATTAAAAATATTTATATCCGCCGTTTTGATAAGTGGCTTTAATTATATAAACAGAATGTTGATAACTGTCATAGTTATCAACATTCTGTTTATAACTATATGCAATAAATTGTTTGTGTTTTGTATTTATCATATAATCAGATGTATGTGTGTTTCGATGTAGTTGTTGATAACTATGTTTATATGTTGATAAGATTGTTAGTAAACAAATGAAAGATAGATCGGAAGAGCACACGTCTGAACTCCAGTCACCGCTCATTATC
>CAMTOT010000224.1 GCA_947074165.1 uncultured Bacteroidales bacterium | reverse complement strand
CTACACCAGGACGTACACTCTTTCCCTACACGACGCTCTTCCGATCTCTTTTGATAATTAATCCGAATAAATCTGTTGTGCTTACACTTTTTGGAAAATATTCCGGGACTATAGCTGACAATGGATTTTATTTTGTAAATCCATTTATGACTCGTTATTTAGTGTCGTTAAGAGCGAATAATCTCAATAGTGAGCAGATAAAGGTAAATGATAAGATGGGTAATCCTATACTGATAAGTGCTGTTATGGTGTGGCGTGTCAAGGATACTTATAAAGCAAAGTTTGATGTAGACAACTACCAAAATTTTGTAGATATACAAAGTGAGGCAGCTATCAGAAACCTGGCGGCATCATATTGTTATGATTCGATAGAAAAAGATGATTATGAAGACGAGATTACACTTCGCTCGGGTGGTGAGGAGGTAAATGATGTTCTAGAGCATGCACTCAAAGAAAGACTCGAAATAGCCGGAATAGAGGTTATTGAAGCTCGTATCAGTAATTTGGCTTATGCTCCGGAGATTGCCGGAGCAATGTTGCAAAGACAGCAGGCAACTGCGGTAGTGGCAGCGCGCCGAAAAATCGTAGAGGGTGCCGTGACGATGGTGGAGATGGCTCTTGATATGCTTTGCGAGAAGCAGATTGTTGAACTTGACGAAGAGAAAAAGGCTGCTATGGTAAGTAATTTGCTTGTGGTCTTAACATCCGACAGGGGTGCTTCACCTGTACTTAATACAGGTTCTAACGCTCAATGATATAAAACATTGTAATTATGAAAAAAAATATTGTAATACTTACAGGTGCAGGAATGAGTGCCGAAAGTGGTATTTCTACATTTCGAGATAGTGACGGACTTTGGGAGAAATATCGGGTAGAGGATGTTTGTACGCCTGAGGCTTGGAGTCGAAATCCACAACTTGTGCTTGATTTTTATAATCAGCGCAGAAAGGATATGTATAAGGCTGTGCCCAATGAGGGACATAAGCTTGTCGCGGCTCTTGAGGATAAATATGAGGTGACAGTCATAACACAAAATGTAGATAATCTGCACGAAAGAGGTGGTTCTACGAAAGTGCTTCATTTACATGGTGAGCTATCGAAAGTGCGTTCTTCAAAAGATGATATGCTAGTTTACGATGTAAATCCTGTATCACCGGATACTAAAATGGGAGATAAATGTGAGAAAGGAAGTCAGTTAAGACCTCATATAGTATGGTTTGGAGAAGCCGTACCGATGATTGAGGTAGCTGCTGATATATGTGCGAAAGCCGATGTTTTTGTTATAATCGGGACTTCGCTTAATGTGTATCCGGCTGCAGGCCTTTTGGGATATGTGCCACGTAATGTCCCCGTATATCTTATTGATCCAAAACCGGTGATGAGTGCATATCGTAAGGATATTCATTATATAGAAAAAGGCGCGTCTGAGGGTATGCGTGAACTAATGATGATTCTGGATAAGGAGTAATAATAAATATACAATTATTTTAATATCTTTGTGTGCTTTTGTTAAGCGCGCGGTATTCGCGCATAGTAATATTGTAATGAAAGTTGTAGTTCATTCAAAAGAAAATTTATGATTAAAATTACTTTTCCTGACCAATCAGTCAGAGAATATGCAAAAGGGACAACCCCATTGCAGATTGCCGAGAGTATAAGCTCTCGTTTGGCGCAAGATGTACTTGCTGCCAGTATAAATGACCAGGAGTGGGATTTGACTCGTCCGGTAGAGGAAGACGCCGCAATTAAATTGTTTAAGTGGGGCGACAACGAGGCTAAACACGCGTTCTGGCACTCATCAGCTCACCTTTTGGCTGAGGCTCTGCAAGAGCTTTATCCTGGTATTCAGTTTGGTATCGGACCTGCTATCGAGAATGGTTTTTATTATGATGTAGATCCGGGTGATACAGTCATCAAAGAATCAGATCTTCCGGCAATTGAGAAAAAGATGTTAGAACTTGCAGCTCGCAAAGAGTCGCTTGTACGTCAGGATATCTCAAAAGAAGATGCTCTTAAATTGTTTGGTGAAAGAGGTGAAACATACAAGTGTGAGTTGATATCAGAGCTTGAAGATGGTAAGATAACAACATATACACAAGGTGCTTTTACTGATCTTTGTCGCGGACCACACATCCCGACAACATCACCGATTAAAGCTGTTAAGCTTCTTTCTGTTGCCGGCGCATATTGGAGAGGTGACGAAAAACGTAAACAGTTGACTCGTATTTATGGTGTTGCTTTCCCTAAAAAGAAAGAGCTTGATGAATATCTTGCTCTTCTTGAAGAGGCTAAAAAGCGTGATCACCGTAAACTTGGTAAAGAGCTTGAATTATTTATGTTTTCTCAGAACGTAGGTCAGGGTCTGCCATTATGGTTGCCTCGCGGAGCTGCGCTTAGAGACAGACTTGAGCAATTTCTTCGTAAGATTCAGAAACGTTACGGTTATCAGCAGGTTATCACTCCTCATATCGGAAACAAGATGCTTTACGTGACATCTGGTCACTATGCAAAATACGGAAAGGATTCATTCCAGCCGATTCATACTCCGGAGGAAGGTGAAGAGTATCTGTTGAAGCCAATGAACTGTCCTCACCACTGTGAGATTTATAAGGCAGTGCCACGTTCTTATAAAGATCTGCCTATTCGTTTTGCCGAATTTGGAACGGTATATCGCTATGAGCAGTCGGGTGAGCTGCACGGATTGACCCGTGTAAGAAGCTTTACTCAGGATGACGCTCACTTGTTTGTACGTCCTGATCAGCTTAAAGAAGAGTTTCTTAAGGTTATGGACATTATCGGAATAATATTCCGCGCTTTGAAATTTGATAACTTTGAGGCTCAGATTTCACTACGTGATCCAAACAATACGGAAAAATATATAGGTTCTGACGAGAACTGGGAAAAAGCTGAAGCGGCAATCGTTGAGGCTTGTCAGGAGAAAGGTCTTAACGCTAAGGTTGAATACGGTGAGGCCGCTTTCTATGGTCCGAAACTTGACTTTATGGTTAGAGATGCTATCGGACGCCGTTGGCAGCTTGGTACTATTCAGGTGGATTATAACCTGCCTGAAAGATTTGGTCTTGAATATACAGGATCTGATAACCAGAAACATCGCCCAATCATGATTCACCGTGCACCGTTCGGATCTATGGAGCGTTTTGTTGCTGTACTTATAGAGCATACAGGTGGTAAATTCCCTCTATGGCTTACACCAGACCAGGTAGTGGTTCTTCCTATTTCGGAGAGATTCAACGACTATGCTCATGAAGTAGCAAATGAGCTTGCTCAAAGCGATATACGTGCTATTGTAGATGACAGAAATGAGAAGATTGGACGTAAGATTCGTGACAATGAATTGAAGCGTATTCCTTATCTTTTGATTGTAGGAGAAAAAGAACAGGAAAATCGAGAGGTTTCTGTAAGAAAACAGGGAGAAGGTGACTTAGGTGTGAAAAATATTGCTACCTTTGCATCCGATTTAGTTCAGGAAGTTGAACAAATGATAAACAATTCAGTGATTTAAATGGAAAAAAAACCGATGGGATCAGGTCCGAGAAGAGGACCACAAAGACGAGAAGAAAAAACAGCTCAACACAGAATTAATGAACGTATCCGCGGCGTGGATGAAGTTCGTTTGGTTGGCGAAAACCTTGAGACAGGGGTATACCCGATCAGAGAGGCTTTGCGTATAGCAGAGGAGCAGAATCTGGATCTTGTTGAAATCTCTCCGACAGCAGTACCACCAGTTTGCCGTGTCATTGATTATCAAAAGTTCCTTTACCAACAGAGAAAGAAACAGAAAGAGATCAAAGCAAAAGCACAGAAAGTCGTTGTTAAAGAGATTCGTTTCGGTCCACAGACAGACGATCATGACTATGCTTTTAAGCTTAAACATGCAAAAGGATTTCTTGAAGAGGGTAGTAAAGTGAAAGCTTATGTGTTCTTCAAAGGTCGTTCAATCTTGTTTAAAGAACAAGGAGAGGTACTTCTTCTTCGTTTTGCTAATGATCTTGAGGATCTTTGTAAAGTAGAGCAGCTTCCGCAGCTTGAAGGAAAACGTATGATTATCATGCTTGCTCCTAAAAAGAAAGAAACAAAATAAAAATAAGGGGCGTACGAGATGCGCCCTCTAATATAAATTTATAAAATTTTCGGAACATGCCTAAAATGAAAACTAATTCCGGTGCTAAAAAAAGATTTGTTCTTACCGGATCAGGAAAAATTAAAAGAAAACATGCTTTTAAACGTCACATTCTGACTAAAAAAACTAACAAGCAGAAACGTAACCTTGGACACTGGGCTCTTGTAGCTAAAGTTGACGTTAAAGAGGTTAAATCACTTCTTTGCTTGAGATAATTTAGTCTCAGAATTTAAAGTTTAGAAAAAGTTTTTTATTTTCAACCGAATGTACGCTCTAAAGTTCTCTTCATTGAGACGCTATCATTCACAATTATTTTAGAATTATGCCTAGATCGGTTAATCACGTAGCGTCGCGTAACAGACGTAAAAAAATTCTTAGCCTAACAAGAGGTTATGTAGGTGCTCGCAAAAACGTTTGGACAGTTGCGAAAAACACTTGGGAAAAAGGTTTGACTTATGCTTTCCGTGACCGTAAAGCTAAAAAACGTAACTTCCGTGCATTGTGGATTCAGCGTATCAACGCCGGAGCTCGCCTTCACGGTATGTCTTACTCAAAACTAATGGGTGCTCTTCACAAAGCTGGTATCGAGATCAACCGTAAGGTTCTTGCTGATCTTGCTGCTAACCACCCTGAAGCATTTGCAGCAATCGTAGAGAAAGCTAAAAACGCTTAATAAAGAACTATATTAATTATTTCTTTATATAAAAAGGTGTCTCTTAGAGGCACCTTTTTTCATATAGATATGATAATGTGATAGATAAGATTTTGGAGGAGAAATTATATTTTTTTTGCCCTTAAAACATTGCTGGGTGAGTAAATAAAACGTATATTTGTTATACAGTAATGGTAAAGATAAAGAGCCACATCGTGTTGATCGGGAAACTCATCAAATAAATTTCTTTACCGAGACAAGCTTCTTATACCAATGGCGGGCCACGCTTTCGAAAGGAAGATGCTATATGCACGGTGGATTACAAAGGTTTGGAGCCCTCAAATCCTGTTTACAGGAGTTTCATCACGTCCAGGTGTGGCTTTTTTTAAAATATGTAACCTGTTTAAACTTTATTGTTTAAACAGGTTTTTTTATGCTCGCCAGGCTGCTACAAAAGATACTATTAAATAAAATTTATATCGATTTATTCGGACCAGCGGATAAATCCGGTTGTTGGGATATTTTAAGCATATAACATGGTAAG
>CAMTOT010000223.1 GCA_947074165.1 uncultured Bacteroidales bacterium | reverse complement strand
TTACTCCGTTGAAATAACCTTTTTCTCTGGCAAATGAAATTACGTCTGACGAATAAATGCAGTTGTCTTTATCGTCAAGAGGAAATTTGTGAATACGTGCCTGGTTTGCATGACCTGAAATACAGTCGTCAGGTATACGCATTGCAACCCATACGGCACCTTTGTTGCCAACACCTTTGCCAATCATCTCCATTACCCATATTTCATTAGGATCGGCGATTGAAAATGACTCTCCCGAGCTGTAATAACCATATTTTTTTACAAGGTCGGTCATTACTTTTATAGCCTCACGAGCATTCTTCGCTCTTTGCAGAGTGATGTATATAAGCGAACCGTAGTCCATAATACCAGTGCTGTCGGAAAGCTCCTCGCGGCCTCCCCATGTTGATTCAGTGATAGAAAGCTGATGTTCATTCATGTTTCCTACCACAGCATAGGTTTTTTCTACCTGTTTGATTTTCCCAAGATATTTATTTGTATCCCACTCATAAACATCAAGCATTGCGTTAGGCTCATAAGTTTTAGCGGGCCAGTGGTAAAGTTCTCCGTATAAAGTATGAGAATCAGCAGCATAAGTAATCATTGTCGAGCCGTCTGTCGATGCGTTTTTCCCTACAAGTAAGCTTGTACAAGCTTTAGAGTCAATACTTAACACAAACAAAACCGCGGCAAATAATAATGTGATTTTTTTCATTCGGTTGTAAGTAAATATATATTTAAAAAAATTATTGTCCGAAAATAAAGAAATTTAGTGACATTTTGCAATGCTTTTTTCTAAACCCCTGTATTTACAGAAAAAAAGAACTATCCAAAACTCTTGTATTACCACAATTGTCTATAACTGTAATAACCACTTTATGTTGTTTGTTTCTGACCAGACGTGTAGTGTCAAAATCGTAAAAAAGAGTATTTGTTTTAGCGTCATACTCAAAAAGCGCAAATTTATCGTCAATGGTCCCTTTGTAACTTTTTATTCCGGATTCCTTATCTAATATCTTAAACGAAACTCTTTTTTTGTTACTCCAGTTTTCTTTACCTATAGCCGTAATAGTGGGTGCTGTATTGTCAGCCATTACAACGTAATCCCCTAAAGTGCGTATCTGTGCATACATCATTCCGTCGTCATATTCAGAAGCGATAAAAGACTTATTCTCTCTATAAATGTTAGCTAAGTAATACTTGCTTTTATCAGCAAGAGTATCATTTTTAAGAGGTATCTCAATATGAGACGGTCTATGTATAGGCACTGTACGATTTGATACACTATGAATATCAGAATAATAAGATGACGGCACGGCACTACAACTGAAATCTAAATCCTCATAAAGTGTACCTTTAGGCATATATATAGAGAATCTGTCATCTTCAAAATAGTTGTTAAGGTCATATCTGAAAAGATCATTTCCCATTTGAGTTTTATCAGGGATATCCTGACTCTTACCGTTTATAGTGAAGTTGAGAGTTCTTTTGTTATTGAAATCGTCTGTCAATACAAATCTAAACTTATACGGCTTTTCCTCATTTATATCTATAATGCCGTCGTTTGCCAGGGTCTTGTATATATTTAGTTTATTACCCGGCTGTCTGTACATGCGCATGACGTATGATCGTTTTGAAACATAATCCGCATAGTCAAGATAAGAATTTATATATCTCGTAAGTTCAAAAGAGATAGTATCAGTCACAATATGGGTAATAAGTTTATCGTCAAGATATAGTTTTACATCTTTTACCCCGTATTTATTAGACGTAGATGTCATAAAATCATAAGCTTTTACGCCTAATCCTATTTTACCCCATGCCGTAATAGGGGTCTTAATGAAATTTACCCCTTTGTCATTTACAGATACCGCAGACGTGACTTTATCAGTATTGCCATTCACCACACCCTCAAACGGATATATATTTATGCTTGTAAATTTAGGCGCGACATTATCTTTTATCTGTTTTTTATAATAGATAAGCGGATCCAGAGTGACTTCACTTTTTGTGTCACGTATTTCAAAATGAAGATGCGGACCACCCGAACTACCTGTATTGCCGCTTTTGGCTATGACCTGCCCCTTCTTTACAGGCAGTATATTTCCTTCGGGATAAATGTCAAGCGCGAAGGTCTCATGTCCGTATTGATATTCCTTTACATATTTATCAATCTCGGCAGAAAAGTTAAGCAGATGGGCGTAAACCGAAGTGTGACCGTTAGGGTGTTCAATATAAAGAGCCTTACCATAACCGCGTGGAGATATTGCTATCCTGGCCACACGACCCTCTTCTATAGCTAAAATGTCATGACCCACAATTCCCTGAGTTTTAAAGTCTATTCCGGAATGAAAGTGGTTAGGTCGTAACTCCCCGAAGTTACCACTCAGGTACGGAGTTATTTTTACAGGCAATAAATAATCAATCTCAGTAGATTGCTGTGCGTTGGCCGTGAAGCCAACTGATATTAATGCGCATAATACCGGAGCAAATCTCATCATCATCATTCAATTTCAATTTTTAAAAAGTTATGTGCATGCTTACGCTCACCCCGCTTTTATTGATGTTTGGAGCGTCACGATAAGTCAGTCTCCATGTATAATCTACGCGCAATACTTTAAGTATATTCTCAATCCCTACGCCTGCCTCCATATATGGTGTTTTGCCCATAAGACGCGTGTGTTCCGGAAATACAAACAATTCATTATTGTATTGAGGATTATTCTTATCGCTAAGTGAGCCAATAAGCCCCTTAAAGGTAAGAACTTCTCTCCATTTAAGTCTTTTAATTACCGGAATAAGATTAAATAATGCTCCGTTTAAGAAATATGTAGTATTAATAGAGGCATATTGATCGTTTACAAATTCGACAGGATTAAGAAGTGTATAACAACCTTCTTGTATCGTATAAGACAGATTACTGTTAGGCAGACAAAGTAAAGTATAAGGCACCTTATCCCATACTTTACCCGCTTTCAGGTTAGTGTCTATATATCCAAAAGGAGATACCCAAAAACGCTTGTCAAACTGAAATTCCGTGCGGTTGTAATTATACTCAGTGCCCAGTATTCCTTTCTTTGCTGTCACGTGCGACAGTGAGAAGGCCGGTACCTGCGGAGTTATGCTGTAGCGTTTTGTTTTAGTCTGAAAAAACTTCTCATTGCGCGCGTATCTGATTTTAAACTCAGCCTGAGCCATCTGATATGATGGTATGTATGACAAAGTTTCATCAGGGTTTATCCTCTCAAAACGCACAAAACGTGTAGAATACTCTGTCTTATGATTTAGAGCAAGGCTATATGACAATCCGCTGTAATGCTCGCGCTGATAACTAACCTGAACTTTACGAAGATAGGTTATCAGATCGTCGTCACCACGTTTAAGCGACAATAGGAAGTTATCTTTATTGGTAGCATATTCCTGTCCGAGCTGATCTATATCATAATTGTAATAAGCTCGTATTGAGTGAATAGGGAACTCATTGGCATGCTCCTTTTTATTATGAAAAGAGTATTCAAGTTGCCCGAGATATTTAAATTTCTCATCCTTAGTGCCATATGCGAGATAACCGTATCCAAACATACGTTTATTAAGATACGATGTGGTAAGACCTCCTGTGCGGAGTCTTACTCCTTCAAGCGGATTGCTGCTTATCGTCGTATTGATAGGCCCGTAAAGAAATTTACTTTCAGGCCCGTTTACAGGTACATAGCCCATAAACAGCCAGGAAAGTATCTTTTCCGAATAATAAAACACAGGTACTGATCTCAGTTCCTCAAGGAGCTGCTTGGCAGTATCCTCTTTACCGTCTACTGCCACATGGCGTCTAACCTGCCAGTAGTTATCATTTTTAAGATGTGCTCCGTCTATAATCGTCGTCTCACCCCCTTTTTTGAATATGTTTTTATCTCCCGGTTCGTCAAAAGAGTGTCTGGAGTAGGAGTTGAGGCGGCGCGCGTAAACGGCAGGAGTCCCTTTTACGATCTGAATCTCACAGATTACGTCATCCTTAGTGATTAATCTTGTACCGTCGGCACTTTTTTCAAACTCCTGATTAATCTGCATCGAGTTGATAAAGTTTATATTAATATCTTTCGGCAGATTAAGCTTAATTTTTTTAATAAAATAAGTTGAGTCATTGGCGATATACGCGTGGCCGGTAAATCCGAATGATTCGGATACTACAGGCACAAACCCAAGGTCTATATACTCTTTACCGTCTATCATCAGTGTATCGAGTATATAGTGTTTGTAAAAGTTTATTCCTTTAGATGATATCGGACTTATGAATTCATTGGTGAAGAGCATTATGCCTTCTTCATATATATCGACCTCCCTGAATACCTCTTTTATAACCTCCTGTATGCTTTCCTGAGGCAGCATCTCATCAAGTCCGTCATGTTTATATGCCTCTACGACTCTTTTATGTTTATTGTCTTTATATCGTATGTAGTTTTGCTCAATAGTCTCTTTTATAGAGATATTCAGAATAGGTTTTCCCGATATTAAAGAGGTGTCAACATAATTTTTGATAAAATCCAGTTTCTTCAGATATTTATTATCAAGATAGCGGTGATCAAAATTATTTATGGCGCATGTCAGTTTCTCGTATCTTTCGTAATTATAAAACTCTTTGTTTTTAGGAGAATTGATGTCCTTCTGTACGAGCACTTTTTTTAAGAGCTCAACGGCAGGATTGCCTTTACGTGAGTATTTCTCTTTAGTCGGTTTGACATACACCTCATTTAGCTCATAGGTGGATGGCTGCATGCGTATCAAGGCAAACCCGTCAAAAAGATCTGAGACCTTGATCTCTTCGTTCTCATATCCGATACATGAGGCGCTGATTATCTTATCGTCTGTAGTGTAAAATTCAAACCGTCCTTTATTGTCGGTCATATCACCTATTGTAGTGCCCTTTACCTGTACTGACACATAAGGCAAAGACTCGCCGGTAATTTTATCAGATACATGTCCGGTGACATGTACTCTTTTCTGAGCATAAGTCAGAAATGGTAAAATAAATAAAATGAGAGCTATTATTGTTTTTATTCTTCTGTTTCGCATTATGTGAGATATATTATACAGAGATCTATCTTGTTGTATCACTATTGTTTAATAGTACGCAAAATTACGGAACACAAAAATCATACAATTTTTCACCTCATGCAAGGTTTAAAGTAATTATTGATTGGGCTATACTTCGCAATGAACGTATTATTAGACTTTTTTAATTCCCCAATGGAAGTTTTTTCGCATCGTTTGATACTATGATTCGCATCGTATGATACAACTTATTGCATCGACTGATGCGAATCATAGAGATCGGAAGAGCACACGTCTGAACTCCAGTCACCGCTCATTATCT
>CAMTOT010000222.1 GCA_947074165.1 uncultured Bacteroidales bacterium | reverse complement strand
AGATAATGAGCGGTGACTGGAGTTCAGACGTGTGCTCTTCCGATCTCCACACCTGCTCTGGCAATAGTTTCTATCAGTTGAGGTAAACCTCCTGTAACGCCAGATGTCTGATTAGGCTGCTGCAACGAATGTGTTACGTCAAGCACAACGGGAAAACCAAATTTCTGCATCGTGGGTATACCTCTGTAATCCACTATCAAATCCTGATATCCAAATGTTGTACCCCTTTCCGTCAGCATTACATTTTCATTACCGCAGTCAAGTATTTTCTGAGCGGCAAACTGCATTGCCTCAGGAGATAAAAATTGTCCTTTTTTAATATTAACTATTTTTCCTGTTTTTGCGGCAGCTACAAGTAAATCTGTTTGTCTACATAAAAAGGCCGGTATTTGAAGGATATCAACATATTCAGAAGCCATTATTGCATCTGATTCGGTGTGAATATCCGTTACCGTAGGCACATTAAAAGTTTCGCTTACTTTTCTAAGTATCTTCAAAGCTTTTTCATCCCCGATACCTGTAAATGAATCCAAACGAGAACGGTTTGCTTTTTTAAACGAACCTTTAAAAACATAAGGTATACCTAGTCGGGATGTAATCTCGCAGGCTTTTTCTGCTATCTCCAGCGCCATTTCTTCTCCTTCAATCACACAAGGTCCTGCAAGAAGAAAGAAATTATTAGCCTCGTTATTCTTTAGCTTATATAATATATCGTTCATATCTAAATGTGTTATCATTCATTCAGTAAATTTATTGTATGGCAAGCTACTAAAGCCGCTGTTTCTGTCCTCAAACGACTTGTACCCAAAGATATTGGTTTAAACCCGTTACTGATTGCAAGATCAACCTCTTCTTCACTAAAATCGCCTTCAGGTCCAATCAAGACTACTGCATCATGCCCCGGAGTATATAAATCCTTCAGTAACCGGCGTTCTGTATCTTTATAACAGTGTGCTATAAATTTTTCTCCGTCGAATTTCCTTGTGACAAACTCCTTAAAATCAATAAGTGACTCAAGCTCTGTAAGAGAAGCTTTTTGAGACTGTTTCATTGCTGAGATAAGGATCTTACTTATCCTCTCTTTTTTCACATCTTTCCTTTCGGAATATCTGCATTTGAGAAGAGTAAGGTTATCTATTCCTATTTCTGCGCTTTTTTCAGTAAACCACTCTATTCTGTCAATATTTTTTGTCGGCGCAACTGCAATATGAACTTTAAAATTTCGCTCTATATCAGCGTACTTATCTACAATCTCAACAGAGCTGCGTTTGTGATGAGCCCTTGTAATAATTGCTTTATAGAAATTACCAATACCATCAACAAGAAGAATCTCATCCCCTTCAGTTAGTCGTAAAACTCTGATGGCATGAGAAGATTCTTCTTCTGACAATTCTTGTTTAATTTCTATATCAGGTGTATAAAAAATATGCATATTTATCCTAAAATCATTCCTACAATTGTAGCAGACATACATGAAGCTAACGTACCGCAAATCAATGCCAAGAATCCAAGCTGTGTAAGATTCTCTCTCTGGTTAGGTGCCAAAATACTAATACCTCCGATTTGAATACCTATAGAACTTATATTTGCAAAACCACACAATAAGAATGTTGCCATAATTATTGATTTTTCATAAGCAAATGCACCTGCAGCTTTCAGGTTAGCAAGATCATTATAAGCTACAAATTCATTAATCATTACTTTAGTACCAAGCAAACCGCCTATTGAAACCATATCTGCATCCGGAACTCCCATTAACCAGGCTATCGGAGTACATACAAGCCCTACTATAAGCTGAAAATTAAGAGAAGTCCATTTACCTCCTGACACAGAAGTTATCCATGTATTCAGACCAGTATATTCACCAATCATTCCACTCAGAATGTAATCTAACATAGCTACCATTGCAATAAAAACAAGCAGCATAGCCCCCACATTTACGGCAACTTTAATACCCTCTGATGTACCATTTGAGATTGCATCCAATACGTTTTTACCAACAGATGTTTTATCTACTTTAATATCTGTTTCTACGCTTTCTGTCTGAGGATAAATAATCTTTGCAATAATAATAACACCTGGCGCAGCCATTACTGACGCAGATATCAGATATTTTGCAAACATTATTTTTTGTTGTGGATCATCTCCTCCAAGAAGGCCGATATACGCAGTTAGTACAGCTCCGGCAATGGTTGCCATACCGGCACTCATTACAAGAAATATCTCTGAACGGTTCATATTTGGCAAATATCTTTTCACCAATAACGGTGCCTCAGTTTGCCCAAGAAATATATTACCAGCTACGGTAAGACCTTCCGCACCCGACAATCTAAATGCTTTTTTCAAAAGCCACGCTATTCCGACCACTACTACCTGAATAACATTCAAATAATACAATAAACTTGTGAATGCAGAGAAGAACACAATGGTTGGAAGAACCTGAAATACAAAAATATAACCTATCGCAGATGTATCCAGCAAGTTTCCGAATAGAAAGTCAGCACCGGCTTTTGTAAAATCAGTCACTTTTACAAAGAATCCAGCCAGAACCTCAAAGAAACTCTGCACAAAAGGAACATACAAAATACCAATTGCAAGTAAAATCTGTACTCCCAGACCAATGCCAACAACTTTCCAGTCGATATTTTTCTTTTTTCGACTAAACAGGAAAGCTATTAATAACAATGAGAAAATCCCCAAAACGCCTCTTAAGACAGAGTTAAATGAAGCTCCCGGAGGCGCGACAGGAACCACTACATCTACTTCTGCAGGTGGGATAGCAGCTATATCAGCTGAGTCTATAGCTCCTTGAAGAGGAATAGTATCTATTATAGTCTGAGGTGTATCTATTTGAGAATATACACCCATAAAACTAATTAACAACAAACACAGTAATGTGACTCTTTTAACGTTATTCATCTAAATAAAATATTAATAATATCTATGTTCTTATACACTTCCGGATTCAGCTCCACCCTCTTTTGCTTTCTCTTTTCTTATTAAATCCCGCAAACGTGAAGCTTCTTCATAATCCTCTCTTTTCACAGCGTCATCAAGCGCCGAACTTAAAGAAGTAGATTGCTCATTTGATATAGTGTCTTTATCTCCGCTCTCCAATTCTTCATCAAATTCCACACCGGCTCTTGCCAATACCTCTGAAGAAACATATATAGGCGACTTTGTACGCAATGCCAAAGATATGGCATCTGATGTACGAGAGTCAACTATTTTTTCATCCCCGTTTTTATCAACTAACATTAATTGAGAGCTGAAAACCCCTTCCTCAAATTTATATATATAAATTTCTTTCAGTATTATATCAAATGCTTTAAACGCAGATATAAACAAATCATGTGTTAGCGGCCGGGGCGGCACAAGATTCTCAATCTCAATAGCAATAGACTGAGCCTCCGACGTACCTATTATTATTGGCAACCGCTTAGTACCTTCAATCTCTGATAACACAAGTGCATATGCACCTGACTGTATTTGGCTGTATGTTATACCTAAAACCTTCAAAGCCACTTTTTTAGAATCTGAGGTGTCCATAAATCCGCATTTTTTTACAAAGGTCAACAAATATAGAATAAATATTGAGAATATTAAGCTTCAAGTAACGGCTTTGTAATAACCGTTTTGTAAAATAGACTTAATAAATAATATCTTTTTACAATTCACTCTTAATATTCACATATATATAACAAAAGAGGGGCATCGGTAGTTTACCGATGCCCCATCTTTAATTTATTAATTTTATAAAATTAAGCAAGAGACTGTCCGATTAGGAACGTAGCAGCTACCGCAACGATAGCATAAAGCTCAGGGAATACCGCAAGGATAAGTGTTTTACTAAACAAATCATAACCTGCTCCAACTCCCGCAATACCGTTTGCGCAAACCTGTCCCTGACGGATTGAAGAAAATAAAGATACAAAACCCAACGCAAGACCAGCGCCAAATACACCTGCAGCCTGCAACCAGCTCATTCCCGGAACAAGAAGTCCGGAAATCAGGAAATATCCAAGGAATCCGTAAAGACCCTGAGACCCTGGCAATGCAGATAATACCATATAGTTACCAAATTTATCTGGATTTTTCTTCATAGCACCAACTGCTGCATTTCCTGCGATTGTAACACCATAAGCACTTCCGATACCGGCAAGACCAATCATTAAACCAACGCCGATGTAAGCTAAAACTATTGCTTCCATAAATCTAAAATTTATTATTGTTTAATTTTTTAATTTTCTTTTTTTACTCTTTTCGCGAAAGGGTTATATTTTTTGCCACCCCCTTCAAAACCGGCATTTTTATAAAACTCTACAAATGTAAGACGCATAGGATGAACAAATGCACCAAGTCCCGACATAAAGATATTTATTGAGTGACCAAACACAAGTATCAGCAATGACACAAGGAAACCTACTACCGGTATATCCGGACTCATTTTCATAGCCAAATCATTAAATACAAGTCCAAGTACAGACCCAGATATGCCAAGAGCAAACAATCGCACATAAGACAATACATCTCCAAGTAGTCCGGATGCCATATTATACGAATCCCACACTCCGGCTCCCACATTAATTAGAGGGTTACGCTTTACGTCATTAAAGATAAATATTCCCAAAGCGCCGGTAATACCGAATACATAATACAGGATCGTCGCAACTCCATCATCAAACACACCAAGTTTAGATAATCCAAATGTAGTTCCGCAACCACCAAGTAAGATTAACCATCCCCAAGCCGGTATAGCCTCTTTAAATCCGAATCTCTGTGTTTGTCCCACTGCTTTAAGCACCATCCCAAACATAATCTGGAATACACCGACACCCAAAGAAAAATAGAACAATTTAGATGAATCCATCATAAATGCCTTAAGAGATGTAATCCATGGCCAGTCAACTTCAAGCAATTGAATACCAAAAAGAGTACCCGAGAAGAAACCAAATATTACCGTACCTATACCAAGTATAGTTAGCAGCGACATATAAGGCTTCAGAGAGGGCTTAACCTTAGCTCTTGCTATCAACCCAATTCCCATTAGCAGCAATCCGTAACCTGCGTCTCCAAGACACAGTCCGAAAAACATTACAAAGAAAGGGGCAAAAAACGGAGTAAGATCTCTTTCTCCATAAGCCGGTAAATCATAAAGCTCTGTTATTGGATGAAACAACTTCGCAAGTCCACTATTTTTCAACTTAATAGGAGCAGGATCTGATTTAGTAGCCCTGTTTGCCTGAAAGTATATTCCGTTCGACTCAAGAAATTTATTTACATCCTCTTCGCTGTCAGTAGGCACCCACCCTTCCAGATGATATAGATCGGAAGAGCGTCGTGTAGGGAAAGAGTGTACGTCCTGGTGTAG
>CAMTOT010000221.1 GCA_947074165.1 uncultured Bacteroidales bacterium | reverse complement strand
GAGATCTACACCAGGACGTACACTCTTTCCCTACACGACGCACTTCCGATCTGGTTAAAATAAAGCGGAGGAGGCTGAGAAGTTCCCTCCGTTTTCGTATATATATGCTTTAATAAATGAATATTTTGCAAATAATTTCCATTTTTCTTTCATTTTAATCATCTATTTCAATCTATTTGTTATTTTTGAAAACTAAATAAGAATCTGACAATATGGATTTTGAAAGTTTAATACCTATTCTGTTAGTTATCGGTTCGGTCATTATTTCAGCTGTGAAGAATGGCTCTAAAGAAAAACAACAGAATAAAATGCCTGCCGGGGCTGATTTATCCGGCAAAGATAATAATAAACAAACGGATAAAAAGTATAGGAGAACTCCTCAACCTGCCAAATCTATCTTTGATGAAATGTTTGAAACTCTATCTAATGAGTCATATTCGCCTTTATCAGAAAATGCCGGTCAGGAAATCAAAACTGTCCCGGTTGATGATTTAATTGTAGTTGAACCACAGAGAAAAAAGAAAAAGGTGGTTAAGAGCGTTTTAAATCAGGAACAGTGTGATAATACTCAAGTAAAAGAGTGTCAGAATAATCGGTTGACATCTATATTAAAAGACAAAAGTCAACTTAAATCGGCATTCGTTTTATCCGAAGTTTTAAAGTGCAAATTTTAATAATATATTAAGTTATTGCTAATTCATTAACGATAATTTGTAATTAATTATCAAAGATTAATTCTGCTTTTTCGTTTTTTCCAATAGCTTTGGTTACCTAATCAAAGCGAGAGGATTAGAATAACTTTAAATACCTAATACAAAAACATTATGAGTTTTCGAATATTAACTCCACAGGAAGCTGCTTCGTATATTAAAAATGAAGACAATGTAGGACTAAGTGGTTTTACAGCTGCCGGAACTCCCAAAGTTGTTACAGAGGCATTAGCAGTAAGAGCAGAAGAAGAGCATGCTCAGGGTCGATCTTTCAAAGTAAGCTTATTTACAGGAGCTTCTACCAACGATCATGTTGACGGAGCTTTAGCAAGAGCCAATGCAATTGACCGACGTACTCCTTACCAGTCTCATAAAGACAGCCGTAATGCAATCAATAAAGGTGATATTAATTATTTTGACATGCACCTTTCTCAACTTACTCAATCGTTGAGATATGGCTTTTTCGGTGATATTGACGTGGCTATTATTGAAGCGGCAGATGTGACGCCGGAAGGAGAAATAACATTAGGCACTGGTGTTGGCGGCGCTCCCACATTTATTCGCCTTGCGAAAAAGATAATTATCGAACTTAATAAATCTTTACCTAAAGAGATAAAAGGTATTCATGATATTTATGAGCCTCTTGATCCGCCTTTGCGTAAAGAGATTCCACTATATAAACCATCCGACAGAATCGGTTCGCCAACAATCAAAGTAGATCCTGAAAAGATTATAGGTATCGTAGAAACTGATCTTACAGACAATGTAAGTGGTTTTGCGCCTGTAGATGATACTACAATGAAAATTGGAGAGAATGTAATCAAGTTTCTGAAAGATGAGATCAAATCGGGTCGTATGCCTCATGGCATGCTTCCATTACAATCAGGGGTAGGAAATATCGCCAATGCCGTACTTGGATGTATGGGTAAAGATGACGAATTCCCTGAATTTGAAATGTACACAGAGGTCGTGCAGGATGCTGTAATTGATCTTATGAAACAAGGTAAATGTAAATTTGCATCTACTTGTTCGATTACAATCAGTGACGAAGTAATGAAAGATGTTTTTGAGAATATTGAATTCTATAAGCAACGTCTTGTGTTACGTCCCGGTGAGATAAGCAATAATCCTGAACTTGTGAGACGCCTTGGTCTTATCACAATGAACACTGCTCTTGAAGCGGATATATTCGGCAACATTAACTCAACTCATGTTGTAGGTACTAAGATGATGAACGGTATCGGTGGGTCAGGAGACTTTACAAGAAACGCGTATATCTCAATATTCTCTTGTCCGTCTATAGCCAAAGGTGGCAAAATCAGTGCTATTGTGCCTTTTGTTTCTCACCTTGACCATAGCGAACACTCA
Organism: uncultured Bacteroidales bacterium; assembly: GCA_947074165.1. Taxonomy (GTDB): domain Bacteria; phylum Bacteroidota; class Bacteroidia; order Bacteroidales; family JAUNSR01; genus JAUNSR01. Next base: position 3,320 of record CAMTOT010000221.1, on the reverse strand, counting down.
GTAAGCGTTCTTATTACAGAACAGGGTATTGCCGATCTACGTGGTAAATCGCCTCGTCAGAAGGCAGAAGCAATTATTGAAAATTGTGTTCACCCTGATTATAAACAATTATTGAGAGACTATCTTAATCTTTCTACAAACAAAGCTCACACTCCGCATAATCTAAACGCGGCATTTGGCTTCCATAATCAGTTTAATGCTTCGGGTGATATGAGAGAAACCAATTGGGCTGACTATGTAAAGTAACTGAAATCATAATAAAAGATTTATATATAAAGATGAGGCTGTCTAACATGTTAGGCAGCCTCTTTTAAATTACCTTGTTACACCTAATGTAACCGCAATTGATTAATCGTTTATTTTATTGTTGTCATTATCTTTTTTACAATGCTTTTACCGTTACTCAGAGTCTCTTTTCTTATATAAATACCTGAGTCAGGAGTTGCTATGCGAGCTCCCAGCAGATTATAATACTCAATAGCTATGACAGATGCCTGATCGGAAATATTATCAGAAATCGCAGTAGCCGAGAGTTCAGGATAAACCTTTATGTCCTTCCTTGTCGATATCCCCCATGTGTTAATTGTAATGCCTTGATTGCCATATTCATCAGTGTGTATTATGCCATCTATTTTGCTAAATTCCTTTAATTCGCCTACAGAAAATTCATATACATTTTCAGATCCTTCAGCAGATATTGAAATACAATTAAAAGTGTAATGTTTTAAGTCATAGTTGCCAAAAGGGCATATAGCAGCCATACCCCAGCCCGGACCGGCCTCACTACCCTCGGCTTTTGTAGCAATAAGAGTAATTTTGACAAGTCTGTCGTCTGCATATTTTTCAAGCTCACTAAGCTTTACACCGCCGTATTCATCCATTGGGATAATAATGCCGTTGTCTTTGTCGTCTTCTCCCGGCTCTTGCTCACCATTATCCACCTTCATAGCAAAGAGACCTATCTTTTCACCTGTCCATACATTAATATTTATACCCGTATTATCACCATCAGACAAAGCTATAGATCTGAGAGCGGCAACCTTGTAGGCAAATATATTAACCTCACCCTCATCTGATATTGCTTTACACTTAATAGCGTTATCTTCATTTTCTGTACCGCCGATAGCAGTGATACGTCCTATGCCCCACCCCGGCGCGGTATTCCCGCTTGTTTTCACATTTACTCTTAACTCGACCCTGCATTCATCGTCATAATTAGCAAGATCAGACAATAATACATTCCCATGTTCGCTCATAGGTATTTCAGTTTCAATATATTTAATATCCTGTTCCGATAAATACGCATTGTCAAGAGTGATTGAACCAGCCTCTTTTGACTGTATATATATTTGTTGGATTAGGTTGCTGTATTCCTCTTTTTTCAATTTTATCTCTACTGTATTATCATTTTTTGTAAACTCTACAGCATCCTCTTTAACTTTATCGTTGTCAACTATATACTGTACAACCACCTGTGCATCAATATTTGAAGACTTTATATTTATGATAAGATTGGTATAATCGGAAATATCCATTCCCTGATTACTAAACCACCAGCCCTTACCAACCCATGCATCCGGGAAATAAATAACTTTAGATTCAGTATCGTAGGTTGTATCACCCCACCCGCTGCCGGGATCGCCAAGATTATAATTGGCAGAGATAAGCGGCAAGCAAAATGATACCGCAAGAATCAAAGAAAGTAGTCGTGTTTTCATAAATGGTAGATTTAATATTAAGTGGGACTATTCCCTGTTTATATTAGTAATTGATCGAAGGCTTATACACAAATTTATGATTTGGAATGAATAATCAAATACCCTATAGTCTTTATTTAAAGAGCATTATCAAATTGTGGTTATAATTATAACAAATTGTATATATCAGCTTTTTTTCATGTTACGTATGGTCAAGTTATAGTTACAGCAATATTGCCCTAAGCCTTCAGTATATGAAATAATGAGTTTTGCAGGTGTAATAAAGCGTTAATAAGCAGTTGGTATAGTTTATTGAAAATGATTATCTTTGTGTTGAAAACAATAGCGGAAACCGGGTTTTTCGCTATTCTTATTTTTATTAAGATAAAGTGTAGTTTAAAATGGATATAAAAGAATTTGAAATAATGGCTCCTGTGGGTTCATATGAGTCTCTTGCCGCTGCTATTCAGGGTGGTGCAGACTCTATTTACTTTGGTATAGAGGGCCTTAATATGAGAGCGAAATCATCAAATAACTTTACAATAGAAGACCTTCATAATATAGCCGGGATATGTGCTGAGAAAGGTGTGAAGAGTTATTTAACAGTAAATACTGTTATTTATGATGAAGACCTTGATCTGATGAAAAAAATTATTGAAGCGGCTAAAGAGGCTAATATCTCAGCTATTATCGCTTCAGACGTGTCAGGTATGATGTACGCCAGAGAGATTGGCGTTGAAGTACACCTTTCTACTCAGCTTAATATCTCAAATGTACAGGCTCTTAAATTTTACGCTCAGTTTGCCGATGTTGTGGTACTTGCCAGAGAACTTAATATGGATCAGGTGGGCGCAATATATAAAGATATCGTTGATCAGCAAATCAAAGGGCCGAGCGGAGAATTGATCCGTATCGAAATGTTTGCGCATGGCGCACTTTGTATGGCTGTATCTGGTAAATGTTATCTGAGTCTGCATGAGAATAACAAATCGGCTAACCGCGGTTCTTGTACGCAGATATGTCGCCACTCATATACTGTAAAAGATAAAGAAACAAATCTGGAACTTGATATTGATAATCAGTTTATCATGTCGCCGAGAGATCTTAAAACTATTCACTTCATGAATAAAATGATTGATTCAGGCGTGAGAGTATTTAAGCTTGAAGGTAGAGCAAGAGGACCTGAATATGTGCGTACTGTTGTTGAGTGCTACAAGCAGGCTATCGGATCTGTGATAGACGGGACTTACTCTCAGGAGAAGATTGACGAATGGGATAAGCGACTTATAACTGTATTTAATCGTGGATTCTGGGATGGATACTATCTTGGTCAGCGACTTGGCGAGTGGAGCCCGATATATGGTTCTGAGGCTACAAAAAGAAAACTTTATGTTGCCAAGGGTATGAAGTATTTCTCTAATATTGGCGTTGCTGAGTTTCTTTGTGAAACACACAGCGTGAAAGTGGGAGATGAGATTCTTATTACCGGACCTACAACAGGTGCAGTAACTGTCATACTTGAAGAGATACAGGTTGATTATAAATCTGTGGATGAAGCTAAAAAAGGTGATAAATTCTCATTTAAAATTGATCAAAAGATCCGACCGTCTGATAAACTGTTTG
>CAMTOT010000220.1 GCA_947074165.1 uncultured Bacteroidales bacterium | reverse complement strand
ACATCAATAGTGATTCCCTGCTCACGCTCAGCTTTTAGTCCGTCAAGTAGGAGAGAGTAGTCAATCTCACCTTCACCTGCATTACCAACGCGCTTACTATCTTTTTCCAGCGCGTCAAGCTGATCTTCATATAGTTTTTTACTGTCAAACAGAAGTCGTCCGATAAGCGTAGATTTACCATCATCAACCGATCCCGCCGTAAGCAGTCTTAATAAGTCTTTTTGCTCGTCCCTGTCAAGGAACTCTTTTATATTTAGATTCTGATCCATTATTATCCTCTTTTATTAGAAGTAACCTTCACGTTTTTTCTGCTCCATACTTGCTTCCTGGTCGAAGTCTATCACTCGTGTCGAACGTTCCGACTTTGTTGTAGTCATCATTTCTGCCACAATATCTTCTACCGTTGTTGCGTCAGAATCAATAGCTCCTGTCAGAGGATAGCAACCAAGCGTACGGAATCTTACTTGTTTCATAACAGCTTTTTCCGCAAGTTCTTTTGGCATACGGTCGTCATCAACCATAATCATAGTGCCATCCATTTCAACTACAGGTCGCTCTTTTGCAAAGTAAAGAGGTACAATAGGGATATTCTCAAGTCTTATGTATTGCCAAATATCAAGTTCAGTCCAGTTAGAAAGAGGGAATACTCGGATAGACTCACCTTTATTTACTCTCGCGTTGTAAATATCCCATAGCTCAGGACGCTGATTTTTCGGATCCCATTGCTGATATTTATCACGGAAAGAATATATGCGCTCTTTAGCTCTTGATTTTTCCTCATCACGTCGGGCACCACCAAAAGCGGCATCAAACTTATGCTTCTTAAGTGATGAAAGCAGAGCCTGTGTCTTCATAAGGTCTGTATGCACCTTACTGCCATGAGTAAATGGACCTACTCCCTGTTCGAAAGCTTCTTTGTTATATTCTACAATAAGATCCCACCCATGCTCTCTGGCGTAATTGTCACGAAACTCTATCATTTCATTAAATTTCCATTTAGAGTCAATATGCATAAGAGGAAAAGGTACCTTACCGGGAGCGAATGCTTTTTCCGCAAGGCGAACCATAACAGAAGAGTCTTTTCCGATTGAGTAAAGCATTACCGGATTCTCAAATTCGGCTGCAACCTCGCGGATGATATGGATCGCTTCCGCTTCAAGCTGCTTTAGATGGCTTAAATTATATTCTGACATATATCTATTGGTTTTCTTTTTTTATTTTCCTAATTCGGGTAATATTTTATCAAGCATAATAGCTACAGATTGTCCCATGTCATATTTTGACGTGTCGATGTCAAGGGCAGGATTTACAGGTGATTCAAAAGGTGATGATATGCCTGTGAAATTCTTTATTTCTCCAGCTCTGGCTTTTTTATAAAGTCCTTTAATATCGCGTTGCTCACACACCTCAATAGGAGTGCTTACGAATACTTCACAAAAATTCTCTTCGCCGATAATCTTTCTGGCGTTTTCTCTAATCTCATTTGTTGGACTAATGAATGCGGCAAGTATTACTACTCCGCAGTCTACAAATAGTTTAGATACCTCCGCGATGCGACGTATATTCTCATTACGGTCATCTTCTGAAAATCCAAGATTATTGTTTATACCCGTGCGGATATTATCTCCGTCAAGCAGATAGCATAGTATACCCCTTTGCGCAAGTTCTCTTTCAAGAGCAATAGCAAGAGTTGATTTTCCTGAGCCTGACAGTCCCGTAAACCAGATTACTTTTGCTTTCTGATTTAACAAAGTCTCTCTATCCGATCTTTGCAGTGTATGATCAAAGATCGGATATATATGATTTTCCATAAGCTAATTTTTTTATACCCAAAACAATGTCTTGTTTAAAACTCCCATATAAGAGGAATTAATATAACAGACATTACAAATACTATAATAGAAAGCGGAAGTCCCACTTTTACATAATCATTAAATTTATACTTGCCAATACCCTGAACAATAAGGTTAGTCTGATAACCTATTGGAGTGAGGAAGCTAGCCGAAGCTGCCATACATATTGTCACGAAGAAAGGCATTGGATCTACTCCGAGCTGTCTTGCCGCTTCAAGTGCTATAGGGAATGCAAGTGCCGCCGCTGCATTATTTGTTATAACCTCAGTAAATATGCAAGTTATTATAAACAATACGGCAAGTACCGCATGCGGTCCGTATTGATAAACCGCGCCAATTGTATTCTCAGCTATAAAAGCTGCCATGCCAGAGTTTATCATCCCTTTGCTTATAGCAAAAGCGCAGGCTATAGTGACCATAACATCCCAACTTATAAACTTTGTGTATTTCTTCGCTGGAAATATATTTGCCCAAGCCATGATAACTGTAGTCATAGCCGCCATTGACAGCATATCTATTTTGAATCCCCATGGCAACGCTATTTTATCACCTATGGCTGCTCCTGTTATCATGATAGCTGTAAGTATAAGAGTTATCGTACGACGTTTTATACTTCCTTTACTGCTCTCAATCTGACCTGTCTCAGAGATAAGGTAGAATACGCTTGATTCACCCCAGGCTTTTACAAATGTATCGTCTGTAAGGAGTACCAGATTATCACCCTCCGTTAGTTTTATCTTATTAAGACCTTCGGAAAAACGCTCTCCGTTTCGGTGCAATGACATAACTACAGCTCCGTAATGACGATAAAAGTCAAACTCATCAAGCGTTTTGCCTATACCGGGGAAGCGTGGAGCCAGTACGGCCTCAACCTGTCTGGTCGCTTTCTCCTGGAAACCGTTATCCGAGTTATTCAGGCAGTTTAACTCTAACTCCTTCGAATCCATTAAGTCGCTTAGACCTTTAGACGTGCCGGCGAGTACGAGTTTATCATCTCTTTTTAAAACATGAGATGTGCTGTCGGCTACAAATGTGTTTCCTTCTGACGTTATTGTGGTGATACGCATATCTCCAAGCATGGCTATCTTTCCGTCGATAACATTCTTGCCAATTAATTTGCTGTTTTTTATTATCGTAACGTCATAATAATACTCCTTTGATTTTTCTCTTAGTCTAAACTCAGTACTTGCGTTGCCTGGTAATAAATACCTTGAGAAAAATATGATATATATCAACCCTACAAGAGCTATAGGTACACCGACCTTTGCAATTTCAAACAGCGGCATCCCTTTTCCTGTCTCGCTTATCATCATCCCGTCTACTACAAGATTGGTAGTTGTGCCAATTACAGTACACATCCCTCCCAGTATAGTTGCGTAAGAAAGCGGAATGAGAAGTTTTTTTGAAGGCACGTTCATCTTTTCTGACCACCGCTTTATCATCGGCGCGAAAATGATAACTATAGGAGTATTATTTAAAAATGCTGAAAGCAAAGATACAGGTGCGAGCATCCTGGAGAGCATACATGTGAGGCTCCCTTTGCGGTGAGGCAGCATAAGGTGAGCTATCCTGTCAAGTGCTCCGCTGCGGCTCACGCCTTCGCTTACAAGATACAGAAGACCAACGGTTATCATACCGCGGTTACTGAATCCCGCCAACGCTTCTTTTGAATCAATGATACCGGCTGCCATCATTATCACAACTATAGTAAATAGTGTGATACCCGGACGCATACGATCTCTCATGAGGATCGTAATCATCGCTATGACAAGTATCAAAACAAGAATTCCTTGTGAAGACATATGTAGATGTGTTCTTTATCTTACAATAAACCAAGGATTAAGAAGATCCTCTTTGTTATATCTCAGTGGTGTAATATTATCCTGTGTATAAATCTGTTTGCCGGCATACAGTGCTATCGCGTGGCCTGCCGCAGTATCCCATTCCATAGTTGGAGCAAATCGCGGATAAATATCTGCGCTTCCATCAGCTACCATACATATTTTTATAGAGCTGCCACTGCTTACAAGCTCAACTTCGCCATGTATATTTTCAAGCTCAGCGATAAACTGTTTTGTTTCGTCGCTGCAGTGCGACCTTGAAGCAACAATACGGTATTTATGGTCTTCTTTAGCAACCGGTAACTTTTCTGATTTTTCTATTAAGTCATCAATGTCACTGATTTTTTCATCTTCTGATATCTGTATTTTAAACGAACCGATCCCTTTCTGCGCGAAATATAATGTCTGTTTAACCGGCAGATATATGACGCCCAACACAGGTACACCTTCGCTTACAAGCGCTATATTGACAGTGAATTCACCATTCTTCTTGATAAACTCTTTTGTTCCGTCAAGAGGGTCTACAATCCATAGCGTATCCCATTCTTTGCGTTCTTCATACGATATCGCTTTTCCTTCCTCGCTTAATACAGGGTAATCCGTATTATCAAGATATCTCATTATAGCCTCATTGCTTTTTTTATCGGCTTTGGTAAGAGGCGAGTTATCGCTTTTACGTTCTATACCAAAATCGCTTGTCGGATCATTATATATTAAGTTAATCTGTCTTGCTGCGTCAAGAGCCGCGTTTATCGCGGTTGTAAGTAAATTATTCATAAATAAAATCGTATTCTATTAGATATCTTAAATCTATAATTTCAAAATTATCAATACCTGATAAGACAGCATAATTATATATCCTTGTTTGTGATATATTAAAGCTTACTTATTATTTGTTTTGTAATTAAAGTGTATTTTATGCAATGTAGATTAAAAAGCTTCGGTCATATTGAAGTAAAGAAGAGTTTGTTTGTCTATCGGGCTATACCCCACATCAACTCTAAAATTCATTCTTGGCTGAAGTTCAACTCTTAGTCCTGCGCCAAAGTTTGGGAAAATTCGGTCAAGGCTTACGAGGTCTTCGCCCATCAAGCCGGTTCCTCCCCATGCAGCTAATCCGAATCTACTCCAGAATCGTTGTGATTTTGTGTCATTCCCAAAATTGAACATATGTCTGTACTCTGCCATTGCTATAAGTGTAGACTTATTTCTGTACTGGCCAAGATAATAACCTCTTAAATCAAACGGATTTCCTATTCTTGAGTATCTGGTGAAAGGCACGTCACCGAAAACATTCTTTGAAATAACATTCCACGCCAGAACTCTTCTTTCGCCAAGCATCGGAAGTTTCAAATACTGTCTGTAATCGAGCTGTACGTCGGCAAAATTATATTCGCTGCCAATCTTTTTATTATAATATGTGCCCTTTAGTTCGAAATATAAACCGCGGTATGCGTTGGCGGCTACATCACGAGTGTCATAGCTCAACACACCACCTGCGCCAACAGTCGTAATTCTCATTCCATCTTCAGTTCCGCCATTCTTTTTATATAGTGGTTCTGAATATACATCTATGCCCGGATTATTAATCTTTTCATAATTATAATCAAGCATTGGTCCTATGACACAGTCACTTTTACCTAATTTAAAAAGAAGCATCGGATTCACCTGTATGGTGCTGCTTTTGTACATAGAGTTGTCGCC
>CAMTOT010000219.1 GCA_947074165.1 uncultured Bacteroidales bacterium | reverse complement strand
ATGCGAAGATTAAGTATTTTTTTTGCGGTCCATTCGAGGTCCTTATAGTCATCGGCATCTTCAAAACCGACAAGAATCATAAGTCCTTTTCCTATTCTCGATTTTACGTTTCCGTCTATTGTGACAGACGCGTAGCCCGCCCGTTGTATAATTACTCTCATTGATATGTAAATGCAAAATTATATAAATGTTTAAAACTAATATAGGGATAGTAATAGTTATGAGTAATGATTATGAAAGATTCTTTTTTATTAACTCTGCTTTCGCTTTCCCCACGACTTTAGCCAATTCTTCTTCCGGTGCTTCTTTGATGCGTTTCACACTTTTGAAGTGTTTAAGTAACGCGCTCTTTGTTGTTTCTCCTATCCCTTTTATTGAGTCAAGAGCTGACGCTACCTGACTTTTGCTTCTCCTGTCTTTATGGAATGTGATTGCGAAACGATGCACTTCACTCTGTATTTGTTCGAGCAGACGGAATAACTGAGTCCCTTGTTTTATACCGACAACTTTTGGCGGAAAACCAAATAGCATCTCTGACGTGCGGTGCTTTTTATCTTTCGCTAATCCGGCAATTGGTATATTTAGTTTTAGTTCATCTTCTATTACCTGTCGCACTACTTCCATCTGTCCTTTCCCTCCGTCGGTCAGTATAAGAGAGGGTAGGGGAGTACCTTCTTCTATTGCCTTCGTATATCTGCGCCTCACTACCTCTTTCATCGACGCATAGTCGTCAGGTCCGACCACACTCTTTATAAGATATTTTCTATACTCTTTTTTATCGGGTACACCTTTAGTAAACACTACGCATGCCGCGACTGGGTCGCTTCCCTGTATATTTGAATTGTCGAAACATTCTATATGTATAGGCGGTTCAGGCAGACCTAATTCATCCTGTATTTCTTTCAAAATTCGCATAGCCCTTTGTTCGGGATTTAGTTTCTCCGACTTTTTAAGCTTATCTATTTTGTGCTGTTTTATATTCTTCTCTGCCAGATCAAGCAATTTCTTTTTATCCCCGCGCTGAGGGATAGTGAAAATAACATCGTTTAAAGACAGAGCCGGTTCAAATGGAACGAGGATCTCTTTTGCGGGGCTTTTAAAGCGTTCGCGCATCTCCGCTATACCCATGGCAAGGATCTCTTCTTTCGGATCGTCTATGCGCTTCTTATACTCGAATATGTATGATTGTATGATGGCTCCGCGTATGATGTGGAAATAGTTTATGTATACATCGTTATCATCTTCATGATATGAGTACACATCTATATTGCTCAGTGTCGGTTGTACGATTGATGATTTTATGCGATAATTCTCAATCATATCATACTTCTGTTTTACTACTGCCGCTTCCTCAAATTTTAGTTTAGACGCGAGTGTCATCATCTCATTGTGCAGATAGTCTGACAGCTCTCCGGTATGTCCGCGTAGTATCTGTTTTATCTCCTGTATATCGCGTATATATTCCTCTTCCGATACCAATGCTTCACAAGGCCCTTTACAGTTCTTTATATGGTATTGTAAGCATACTTTATACTTATGCCATTTAAGATTCTCCGGCGATAGGTTGAGTTTGCAGTTGCGTATTTTATATATGTGCCTAAATAACTCGAGCAAAGCGTAGACAACCTTCACGTTTGTATATGGTCCGAAGTACGTGCTGCCATCGCGCACAACCTGACGAGTCATGAATACGCGAGGATAAGGTTCGTTTTTTACTACTATCCATGGGTAGGTTTTGTCATCCTTAAGCAATACATTATATCTGGGCTGATGAGCCTTGATCATGTAGTTTTCGAGATTGAGAGCGTCTTCTTCCGTATTGACAACAATATATTTCAGGTCATATATGTTTCTCACAAGACGGTTGGTTCGCGCCGATTCATGTACTTTGCTGAAGTATGAGCTGACGCGCTTCTTGAGATTTTTGGCTTTGCCAATATATATTATCTCACTGTCTTTATCAAAATACTGATATACTCCCGGCGTTTCGGGCATAATGGAGATTATCTCTTTTATGTGGTCAAGCCGCGGATTGTTAATAGGAGGCATATCGTCTTTGTTATGATTTTAGTTTGTATCTGTATACGAAATTACAACAAAAAAAGGATATTTCCGGTTTTGGAAATATCCTTTCGTATTATACTATATGAAGTGTTAGTATTTGATCAGAGCGTCAACCTGTATGTCTGCAGGGAATAGTTTACGTCCCTCCAGAGCTTCAAGCTCAACTATAAAGTTGATGTAGATTTTCTTTACATTAAATCTTTTTACAAGTTCATAAGCCGCAAACATTGTGCCTCCTGTAGCTAAAAGGTCATCGTGTATAAGCACGATGTCGTCTTCGCAAAGAGCATCTTTATGTATCTCGATAGTGTCAAGCCCGTATTCTTTCTGATAGCTTTCTTTGTATGTTTCCGCCGGTAGTTTTCCCGGTTTACGAAGAGTTACAAATCCGGCGTCAAGATTAGTTGCCATGATTGGCCCCATTATAAATCCGCGTGATTCAATGCCCACAACTTTAGTTATGCCAAGATTTTTGTATTCATCAGTCATAAGAGAAGAAAGGTCTTTAAGACATTTCTGGTCTTTGAAAACTGTAGTAAGATCTCTGAATACAATTCCTTTCTGAGGGAAATCATGTACAACACGTATGTGTTCTTTAATTCTTTCAATACCCATGATGGTAATAATTGTTGAAAAAGTTTAGTTATGTAGGACAGTTGTTCCACGTGGAACAACTGCGTGATTTTCTTTAACTTCCGGTTCCATTCGCACGTTTTTTTGTTCCACGTGAAACATTAACCTTGTCGTTCGCATCTTTTTTTATCTTCCGAGCATCACAAGCAGGATGTTTATATCGCTTGGTGATATGCCGGGTATTCTTGATGCCTGTCCGATTGTTTCCGGATCAATCTTGCAGAGCTTTTGTCTTGCTTCTGTTGAGAGAGATTTTATCGCGTTGTAGTCAAACTTACCTTTGATCGTGATGTTTTCGAGTCTTGTTATCTTGTCTGCAATCATTCGTTCGCGGTCAATATAACCCTCGTATTTCATCATAATCTCGGCGGCTTCTACTATCTCTTCTTTGCGGTTAGGTATCATGTCTATCTCTTTTTGTAGCGCCGGTACGAACTTAGCGATATCGTTGATCGTAAGTTGAGGGCGAACTACAAGATTGTACATTTTGCAACCTTCACGAAGAGGTGTGGTGCCTAACGCTTCAAGAGCTTCGTTGACGTATGCCGGTCGGATAGAGTAGCTTTTGCAGAACTCAATTATCCTGTCGCGGTGCTCGCGTTTCTCACGAAGAAGGTCGAACCTCTCCTGTGAAGCAAGCCCGATAGAGTATGATTTCTCTGTAAGTCGCATATCCGCGTCGTCCTGTCTGAGAAGTATTCTGTATTCAGCTCTTGACGTAAACATTCTGTAAGGTTCATCTACGCCCTTTGTGACAAGATCGTCAATAAGCACTCCTATATAGGCTTCATCGCGTCCCAGTATAAACGGTTGTTTACCCTCACATTTAAGGTGAGCGTTTATTCCCGCCATTAGACCCTGTCCTCCTGCTTCTTCATATCCGGTAGTTCCGTTGACCTGACCCGCGAAGAAAAGTCCTGAGATAGCCTTCGTTTCAAGCGAGTGCTTAAGTTGAGTCGGATCGAAGAAGTCATATTCAATAGCGTATCCGGGTCTGTAGACTTTGACGTCTCTGAGTGCCGGTATTTTCTTCAATGCTTCAAGCTGTATGTCAAGAGGCAGAGATGATGAGAATCCGTTCAGATAATATTCCTGAGTGGTTTCTCCCTCCGGTTCAAGAAAAAGCTGATGTCTTTCTCTTTCTGGGAATGTGACTATCTTGGTTTCTATACTTGGACAGTAACGAGGGCCGATGCTTTGTATCTGTCCGTTGTAAAGAGGAGAGTCGGGTAGACCCTTTCTTAGTATCTCATGTACCTCCTCATTGGTATATACCATCCAACATGGACGCTGCTCGAGCATAGGTGTCTGGTAATCCAGATAAGAGAACTTATGGAAGTCGTTATCTCCCTCATGTTTCTCCGCAAGTGAAAAGTCTATCGAACGTCCGTCGATGCGAACAGGTGTTCCCGTCTTCATTCGCTCCACTTTTATACCAGCGTCCTTCAGCTGATCTGAAAGACCGTAAGAGGCAGGTTCCGATATTCGTCCTCCCGCAATCTGAGTCTTTCCTATGTGCATGAGTCCGTTCATAAACGTGCCAGATGTAAGTATTACCGCTTTCGCTGTAACGCTTACTCCCATCTCTGTTACGACGCCTTTTACAACGTTGTCTTCAAGGATAAGGCTCTTAACCGTGTCCTGCCATACATATAGGTTGTTTGTATTGTCTATCGTTTCTCTCCAGGCATCAATAAATTTTGATCTGTCAGCCTGGGTGCGAGGACTCCACATAGCGGGTCCTTTTGAGCGGTTTAGCATTCTGAACTGTATAGCGGTCTTGTCAGATATTATACCCATCTGACCACCCAGAGCATCAATCTCTCTTACTATCTGTCCTTTTGCGATACCGCCAACAGCGGGGTTACAACTCATCTGTCCGATCTTATTCATGTCCATTGTTATAAGACATGTTTTAGATCCCAGATTAGCGGCAGCGCATGCTGCTTCACAACCGGCATGGCCGGCACCCACTACTATTACATCATAAATAAAATCCATTCTGATATTTTATCTGCTTTATTTTTAGGTGAGCAAAGATACAATAAAGTTTTTAAACAACTTAAGCTCACAGTGAAAGGTTCAGCGGGTATACGGGACGCTCGTTTTGGTATACCTTGCTGTCTTATAAATAATCTCCCAACCATAAGTATATATGCAACAGCGGTTGCTCATATCGGCAACGGGCGTTGCCGACTTCGGAATCCGTTGATTCCAAAGTCGGAATCAGCGGTTGCACATACGAGCAACTGTCGTTTTCACAATATAATATGCAGGGATCTTTTAGTTTTGTATTTTAGGGTCCTTAAATTATGATATCGTCTTGAGATCTGTCGCTGACTTTTCAATATCAAATTTGCCGGTTATTATGAGGCAAAGATTATGCTTCTTTAAGACCATTAAATATTTCTAAAGCCTGGTTTTCGTTATCAATCATATTTGCTCTTTCCTCGGGCGACTGATCGTTTATACCGCAAAGGTGTAGTATGCCGTGAATGATAACGCGGTGAAGTTCCTTTTCGAATGGTTCGCCAAACTGCTCAGAATTGCTTTTTACAGTATCGATGCTAATAAAAAGATCACCGCCTATTTTATCGCCTTCTGTATAGTCGAACGTGATAATATCTGTATAGTAGTCGTGGTCAAGATACTGTTAGATCGGAAGAGCGTCGTGTAGGGAAAGAGTGTACGTCCTGGTGTAGA
>CAMTOT010000218.1 GCA_947074165.1 uncultured Bacteroidales bacterium | reverse complement strand
CGAGATAATGAGCGGTGACTGGAGTTCAGACGTGTGCTCTTCCGATCTTATGCATTTATAATAGTAAGAGGATCGTAAATGGATGAATTAAAATTATCAGAATGCTGTAAGCTAGGAGATAACAACGCCCGAAAGAAGCTCTATGAGACTTATGGCGGACGCTTGTTCACGCTCTTGTATCGCTATACGGCCAACAGAGAGATTGCTGAAGATCTCCTGCATGATAGTTTTATAAAAATATTCAGCTCTATAGATAAGTTTGCATATAGAGGTGAAGGCTCGCTCAGGGCTTGGCTAGAGCGGGTAACTGTAAATATCGCATTAGAGTATCTTCGTAAAAATAATAATAATGACCCCGTAATATCTATTGAGGAGATGCTTGAGCTGTCTGATCAGCCGGAGCCCGAAGATATAGAAATGATCCCTAAGGATATATTAATGAAATTTATAAGTGAATTGCCTGACGGTTATCGTACCGTATTCAACTTATATACATTTGAAGAAAAATCTCATAAAGAGATTGCATTAATGCTGGGAATAAATGAGAAAAGCTCATCATCTCAGTTATCAAGAGCCAAGGCTCTATTAACAATTAAAATAAAAGAATATGTCAAAGGATAGTTTAAAAAATAATAATGATGAATGGCTAAAGGCTATGAAGTCGTCGTTAGAGAACTATCAGGAACCGACGCGTCTTTCATGGGACAAACTTCAGATGGAGCTGGAGCCCGGCAAAGCTCCTGTGATTCCGTTCTTTAAGAGAAAAAGCGTTGTCATAACATCGTCAGTCGCGGCTATGCTGGCTATGCTGTTTTCTGTAAATTATATGTATAATGAGACAGGATATATTATTACTGAAGAGAAATCTTATGCGCAGGAGGCAGTCGTACAGATGGAAAGTGAAGAGTCTGATCTGTTAGCTCATTCTGAAGTTGATAATGTTATAAATGAAACAATAAATAAGCCGGCAAACAGACCTGCGTTGATAATTGAAACCCCGGAACAAAACTTTATCAGCAGTCAGACTGATTATACGCAGGAAGTAGCTTTGGATGATAACATATCTGCCGAAGAAGAAAATTGTGAAGTTGTAATTGTAAAATCAGAGAAGAGCCCTTACTATACGGATAATTTGCCCGGGAATGAATCTTATACATATAATAAGACTGCGATAAGATCAAATAATAAGAGTTGGTCTTTAGCTCTGGCTTCTTCAAGTTCACCCGAACATAGTAAATCCGGTACGCTAGACTTAGCTGCTATACCTGCAAGTGAGCTGTGTCGGGATATTGATGGTGCAATAGAGATACCTGACGGTAAGGTTGTGCAGTTTAGTGATGGTCTTGCTTATCTGTCTGATTATCAATACAAACATTCACAGCCTGTTACGTTTGGGCTAAATGTCAGAAAGTATTTGACAGACAGATTCTCTTTAGAGACAGGCGTAAGCTATACAATGCTTAACTCAACGCTTTCTGATGAATCTAAAGTTATAGAGAAGAAGCAAAAGATGAATTATATATCTTTTCCTCTTAAGGGGAGTTATAATTTCATTGATAATAAGAAATTAAGTATTTACGTTTCAGCAGGAGCAAGCATGGCTGTCTGCATTAATGGTACTATAGACGGTAAACACGTACGTGACGAATCGTTGAGATTTGCAGGACTGGCATCTCTTGGTATGGAATATAAATTCATCCCGAGTCTTGGGATATATTTTGAACCCGGAGCAGCTTACAACTTCGATGCCGACTCAAAGGTAAGAACAATATATGATGACAATCCTTTAAATCTGACCCTTAATCTGGGTCTGCGATTGACATTTAAATAATAAGAAAAATGCCCTGTCACTAATTATGACAGGGCATTTTTTATTTTGTAAGATTCGTATAAAGATATCTTTTTATACTTTTTTTAGGCGTTTTCTCAAATTCGGTAGGGTAAAGTCTCACTTCAGATATAACCTCATAAGCTGCTACCGTTTTATTAAGAGCTTTGCGGTTCTCCTCCATCGCGATCGGAAGATCGTCATGAGCAAGTCCAAACTGATCCGCAGCCGCAAGGTCGGGCACAATAAGTGCGACAAGTTTACCATTCTTCTCAATAACAAGACTCTCCATAACGAAAGGTAGATTGTTAAGTTTTGATTCAATCTCCTCAGGGTAAATATTCTGACCGCTTGCGCCAAGAATCATTGTTTTAGAGCGTCCGCGTATAGAGATAGTCTTATCCTCTGATATAGTTCCCATATCGCCTGTGTGCAACCATCCGTCTTCATCAAGAACAGCTTTAGTAGCCTCTTCGTTCTTATAGTAGCCTTTCATGACGTTTTCTCCTTTTACAAGTATCTCTCCAGGTATATTAAAAGGATCGGCAGAATCAATCTTAACATCCATAAATCCTTCAAGTACACGACCTGCAGTTCCCGGTATAAATTCTGAATAGTGGGTATAGCTTATAAGCGGACCGCACTCAGTCATCCCGTAACCAATGGTGAACGGCAGTTTAATCTTGTAAAAGAAGTCTTCAACCTCTTTATTAAGAGGAGCACCTCCGATAATGATCTGTTCAAAACAGCCGCCAAAACTTTCCATCATTTTCTGGCGCACCTTTCTGTATATCGTATTATCAAGCAAAGGGATATTGACAGCCCATCTCACGGCGCGTCTGTTCATCTGAGGCAGGATCGTTTTGCGATATACCTTTTCCATGACAAGAGGCACGCTGCATACAAGATGCGGTTTGACCTCTGCAAACGCTTCGAGAATAATTTTAGGTGAAGGTATCTTGCCAAGCAGCGTGATATGAGTACCCACTGCAAGAGGTACAAGATAATCAAAAGCGCATCCGTAAGCATGAGCGAGCGGAAGGAATGACAGGCATCGCGTCCCCTTATAATGAAGCTTCTGATTAATACCAAACACAGTATTTCCAGCCAGGTTATTTCCTGTCAGCATTACGCCTTTGCTAAATCCCGTAGTGCCGGAAGTATAATTAATCAATACTATCTCTTCGTTAGAACAATCAGCGTATACAATATCTTCTTTAGAGAAATCTTCTCCCAAATTAGACTTGTAATTATTCTCCGCTTCCTCTTTAGCCTCAAGTATTTTAGCCGAATTATATTTATTCAGCACTTTACCGTTATTAAGCGAAAATATACCTTTTACATTTGGCAGAGTTTCCTCCTCTACAGAATCCCAGATATTATCCGCAATAAATAAAAGCACCGAATCAGAGTGATTCACAATGTGCTGAATATCATTGGCAGGGAAATCCTGAAGTATAGGTACAATTACCGCTCCGTAAGTAATAACTGCCATATAAGTAGTAGCCCAACGCACATTGTTTCGCCCGATAAGAGATATCTTATCTCCTTTATTTATACCGAGTTCGTCAAAAAGAAGATGTAGTTTTTTTATCTCCTGTGCAAACTCTTTATATGTAATTGTAGTTTTATCCGTATAATCGCTGAAAGCCGGTAAATCAAAGTTTTCTCTGAAGCTGGCCTCGTATAGTTTAATAAAATTTTGCTGTACCATGATAGCTCACTTTTCTACATTTTGTGCAAAAATATAAAGATTTACTGTGTTAAACTAATAATTTCATAACCTTACATACTTGTTAACTATAATTACTCTTTAAAATATGTAACTTTGCGGTCTTGAAAAGATGGGAAATCAATGATAGATAATACAATATTTGAAAATAAAACAGCCGCATATTATACGCTTGGCTGTAAACTAAATTTCGCCGAAAGTTCGGCAATAGGAAAAGTTCTCGAAGAGCATGGTGTACGCAAAGTACGAGGCGGAGAGACAGCCAATATATGTGTGGTCAATACATGTTCTGTGACAGAACTTGCCGATAAGAAATGTCGTCAGACAATAAGAAAAATCGCTAAAAAACATCCCGGAGCGTTTATCGTTGTTACCGGATGTTACGCTCAGCTTAAACCTGAGGAAGTAGCGGATATACAGGATGTAGATCTTGTGTTGGGAGCTGAGCAGAAGCTTGAGATAGTCAATTATCTTGGTAATCTGCAAAAATCAGATTCCGGACATGGTGAGGTTGTGACATCTAAATTCAAAGATATTAAGAAGTTTCATCACTCATGTTCTCGTGGAGACCGTACGCGTTATTTCCTAAAAGTACAAGACGGATGCGACTATTTCTGCTCTTACTGTACTATTCCTCTGGCTCGCGGACGTAGCCGCAACGGCGACATCGCCGACCTTGTAAAACAGGCACAAACCGTAGCTGCTGAGGGAGGTAAAGAGATTGTACTGACGGGTGTCAATATCGGAGACTTCGGTAAGTCAAACGGAGAGAAACTTATTGATCTTATTAAAGCACTTGACAATGTAGAGGGAATAGAGAGATACCGAATCTCTTCTATCGAACCGGAACTGCTTACAGATGAGATAATAGAATATGTAGCGCAATCGAAACGCTTTGTGCCTCATTTTCATATACCTTTACAGTCTGGTTGTGATGAGGTGCTTAAACTAATGCGACGTCATTACGATACAGCTCTGTTTGCGCACAAAGTAAATAAAATCAAGTCGGTCATGCCTCACTGTTTTATCGGTGTAGATGTTATAGTGGGAGTTCGTGGCGAGAGGCCAGAATACTTTGAAAGCGCGCTTAATTTCATTGAGTCGCTTGACATAAGTCAGCTTCACGTGTTTACATACTCAGAGCGTGCCGGTACGCAGGCGCTTAAAATTGACTATGTAGTAGATCCTAAAGAGAAGCATCGTCGTAGTCAGGCTATCCTTGAGATTTCAGAGAGAAAGCTGAAAGCATTTTATGAGTCACAGAAGGGCAAAACAATGAAAGTTCTTTTTGAACAACCTGGCAAAGATAAACCAATGCACGGATTCACTGATAACTACGTTAGAGTGGAAGCTCCGTTCGACGCTTCTGTTATCAACAAATGCGTGGAGATAAAACTTGGTGATTTCAATGAAGCCGGTGATTCATTGCTGGCTGAATAAACTATAAAAAATTAAAATACTATGGGAGCATTTCTGTTTACTATACTTGAAGGTCTGCTTTACCTGCTTGCCTGGTTGCCGTTTAAGGTGCTTTATCTGGTGAGCGACGGGCTTTACTATCTTGTTTATTATATCGTTGGGTACAGGAAAAAAGTGGTGCGTAAGAATCTTACAAACTCATTTCCAGAGAAGTCACCCGAAGAGATAATAAAGATAGAAAAAGGATTTTACAGACATTTCTGCGATTATATAGTAGAGACTATCAAGCTGCTTCATATCTCTGACGAGGAGATGAAACGCCGTTTTGTGTATAAAAATTCAGAAATAGTAT
The DNA here is from genome assembly GCA_947074165.1 of uncultured Bacteroidales bacterium. Lineage (GTDB taxonomy): Bacteria > Bacteroidota > Bacteroidia > Bacteroidales > JAUNSR01 > JAUNSR01. The sequence continues at coordinate 82 of CAMTOT010000218.1, read as the reverse complement.
GGGATATTCTTAAAGATAATAAAGATGTATTTCTTATGATCGGGCACTATGGAGATCGGAAGAGCACACGTCTGAACTCCAG
>CAMTOT010000217.1 GCA_947074165.1 uncultured Bacteroidales bacterium | reverse complement strand
ATAGCTGGCCATAGAGTAAGCACGCACCGTAGGTGTCGTGTTCTTACATGTAAGAGGCCAAAGTTTAAACTTATCCCATTCCGGTTTAAATCTGTCTTCGATCTCCATATCAGAGAATTTGATATCATACTCAGGGATTACGATCTGAGCGTAGCTACCCGGTTTGAAGTCCATGTGCTCGCCTGCAGGCAAGGCAACAACGAACTCTTTAATAAATGATGCCACGTTATGGTTAGATACAACTGTACATTCCCACTCTTTTACACCAAATACCTCTTCAGGTACCTTTATGATAGCGTCTTCTTTTATTTTAGCCTGACACGCAAGACGCCAGTGCTCTTTAATCTGTTTACGAGAATAGAAACCAGCTTCGGTAGGAAGAATCTCACCGGCACCCTCTTCAACCTGGCAACGGCACTGACCACATTTACCACCACCACCACAAGCGGAAGAAAGGAAGATACCAGCATCCTGCAAAGTAGCAAGCACTGTATTACCGATTGGTGTTTCCAACTCTTTCTCTCCGTTCACTACGACCTTCACATTACCTGAAGGTACAAGTTTTGCTTTTGCGAACAACAAAAGGGCAACAAGAAGTAATATTACTATAAGGAATATCACTACCGCCATCCCGATCGTTGTTATGTCGATATTTAAAAATAACATTTCGATTGAGTTTTAAATGAGTTGAATTAAAGTTTAATACCAAGGAAGCTCATGAATGCTATACCCATAAGACCTGTGATAATAAATGTGATACCTAACCCTTTAAGTGGTTTCGGGATATCAGAATAAGAGATCTTCTCACGAATAGCCGCTATACCGATAATAGCAAGAAGCCAGCCGATACCTGAGCCAAATCCGTAAATTGAAGCAAGACCGATATTTCCGAAGTCACGTTGCTGCATAAATAATGATCCACCAAGAATCGCGCAGTTTACCGCGATAAGAGGAAGGAATATACCAAGAGACGCATAAAGAGCCGGAGTAAATTTCTCTACAACCATCTCTACAATCTGCACCATAGCCGCGATAACTGCTATAAACATAATGAAGCTAAGGAAGCTAAGATCTACATTGGCAAAATCTTCGCTAAGCCATGTAAGAGCACCGGCACGAAGTATTTTTGTCTCAAGAAGGTAGTTCACGGGAAGAGTAACCGTCAATACGAAAGTTACCGCAAGCCCAAGACCAAACGCTGTTTTTACATTCTTCGATACTGCAAGATATGAACACATCCCCAGGAAGTATGCAAACACCATATTGTCGATAAAGATCGACTTGACAAATAAATTTAAGTATTCCATCTGTTCAAAAAAGGTTTGTGTTAATTATTACTCCTGCATATCAGGATTTTTGATACGGTGTATCCAGATAATACATCCGGCTACGATTAGCGCCATCGGAGGCAGGATAAACAGACCGTTGTTGGCGTATCCCCACTCATAGAAAGCGTCAGGTATAACCTGAATACCAAATACTGTACCCGAACCGAAGAACTCGCGGAAGAACGCTATGATAAGAAGAATCACAGAGTAGCCGATACCGTTGCCGATACCGTCAAGGAATGACGGCCACGGTTTGTTGCCTAAAGCAAACGCTTCAAGGCGACCCATCAGGATACAGTTGGTAATAATCAGACCCACAAACACAGAAAGCTGCTTGCTTACTTCAAAAGCAAATGCTTTAAGAACCTGGTCAACTATAATTACAAGAGCAGCAACAACCACAAGCTGTACGATAATACGAATACGGTTAGGGATGATGTTGCGCATAAGTGAGATGATCACGTTGGCAAACGCAAGCACGGCAGTAAGTGACAGTGACATCACTAAAGCAGGCATCATCTGCGCTGTTACGGCAAGAGCCGAACAGATACCCAATACCTGAACAATAACCGGGTTATTCTTCGAGATAGGGCCTAAAAAGATTTCTTTATTCTTTTCTGACAACATAATTTTTACTTTTTTACTTTAGTGATTTCAGAAAGTTCTGATATGGCTTAAGACAATCAAAAAGCATATTAGATACACCCTCTGATGTGATTGTACCACCCGATACAGCATCGACAGCATCCTGTCCCGCTACTTTCTGGCCTGATTTAAGAACTGCTACAGAAACAAACTGTCCGTCGTGGAAAAGGTTTTTGCCCTGAAACTGGTCAGCAAATTTTGCTTTAGTAATTTCAGCACCAAGACCCGCAGTTTCTCCCTGGTGGTCAAATACGGCTCCGTAAACAGTGTCACCATTCTCATCAACCGCGATATATCCCCAGATCGGGCCCCAAAGTCCGGCTCCGTACATAGGTAGGATATATTTTTTTGATCCGTCTACATCAGCTACGAAAACAGGTAGTTCACGAGAAGCTTCTGGTTTAGATATTTCGTTTTTAGGTTCGATAGTGAAGGCGTTGCCCTGTACTTTTTCACCTGTGGCGTTTACCACAAACGACTCAACGATATATTTATCATAAAGACCTTCTGCGTCTTTCTGTGATGAACTGATATTAATTGAACGAAGAATCTGACTTTTCTTCTCTATCTCAACATTTTTCGCCTGAATAGGACGAAGTGAAAGTGCTGTAAAAGCCAACACCGCAGCCACTACGATTACCATTACGGCTGCAAAAATCACTGTATATGTATTACTATTTCTATTCATAATCATTTACGGTTTTTATGCGTTAGCTCTTTTTAGACGACGTTTGATATTTGCGTCCACTACATAGAAGTCAATAAGCGGAGCAAAGATGTTCATTAGCAATACTGCAAGCATCGCTCCTTCCGGATAACCAAGGTTGAACACACGGATAATGATGGCAATAACACCGATAAGAAATCCGTAGATATATTTACCAATGTTAGTACGACATCCTGTCACAGGGTCTGTTGCCATAAATACTGCAGCGAAAGCAAAACCACCAAGAGTGATCTGATAGCCCATATCAAGAGTAGAGCCACCTGCCATGTATACAATCTGAGCCATGATAGCACCACCTGCAAATACAGAAAGCATAATTCTCCAGCTCGCAACACCTGTAGCAAGAAGGATAAGAGCTCCTATAAGTATAGCAAGTGTTGATGTCTCTCCGATTGAACCCGGTATAAGACCAAGGAATGAATCCCACCAAGAGATAGGCTCTCCTGTGATACCCACAAGGTCTTTTCCTGCTGCCGCGTAGCTAAGCGGAGTAGCTCCTGAGAAACCTTCTACCGGTTGGCCACCTCCGAATCCGAACATACTTTCTGTGCGGATAAATACAGAGTCACCAGACATTTTTGAAGGATATGCAAAGAATAGGAACGCGCGGGTAATAAGTGCAACGTTGAAAATATTCATACCTGTACCACCGAAAATCTCTTTCGCGAAGATTACAGCAAATGCAGTAGCAACGGCAATCATCCATAGCGGAGTATCTACCGGCACAATCATAGGAATAAGCATACCTGATACAAGGAAACCTTCTTGTATCTCATGGTGTTTAACCTGTGCTATGGCAAACTCGATACCAAGACCTACAGCGTAAGAAACTATAATTTTAGGCAATACGGCCAAAAATCCGTAAAAGAACGTAGAGAAAAAGTCTGCTGACTCCCCTATTGCAAGGAAGTGCTGGTAGCCTACGTTGTACATACCAACCAAAAGAGCAGGGATAAGAGCCAATACAACGATTGACATCACACGTTTTGAATCTACACTGTCGTGAATCTGTACTCCTTTTCTACCGGAAGTACTATTTGGAACGAACAGGAACGTTTCAAAACCGTCGAAGAATGACCACAGCTTCTCATATTTTCCGCCGTGCTCAAAATCCGGTTTAATCTTGTCGAGGTAATTCCTTAACGCTTTCAATTTTATTTGAATTTAATTGTTATTAATCTAATTAGTTCATCTCTTTCAAAAGAGCGTCAAGACCCTGACGCATAACTTTCTGAAGCTCAGTTTTTGAAACATCAACAAACTCGCACAAAGCGAAGTCTTCGGGAGCAACCTCGTAGATACCAAGATTTTCCATTTTGTCTATTTCAAAAGCAAGAGTCGCTTTGTAAAGGAATTCAGGATAGATGTCCATAGGGAATACCTCCTCAAACTGTCCTGAAACAATAAGAGCACGTTTACCTCCGCGAAGTCTCGCGTCGATAGTGTACTGTTTGTTTCCTCCGAAAAGCCAAGTCAGATAAGTACGTGTAGTACTATATTTCGCAAGACCAGGCAAAGCCCATCCTACAAACTCATGCTCGTCAGAACCATCAGGAATAACTGTAATCTGATTGTGGTAGAAGTTGATACGACCATCATTACCTACCGACTCGCCGGTAAGAACGTTACCTGAGATGAAACGTTGTTTGTAATCTGATTTTACGATATTGCTACCAATAAGATCTGATAGTTTAGCACCGGGATAAGCTTTAACGTAGCATGGAGTCTGAATTTCAGAACCGGTCACAGCTACAATACGTGAGAAATCGACAGAGCCGTTATTAAAAAGACGACCAATAATAATCAGATCAAATATAGAAAGAGTCCATATTGTCTGGCCTTTATTAACCGGCTTGATGTTGTGAGCCTGAATACCGGCATTACCTGCAGGGTGAGGACCTTCGATAGTCACACACTCTACGTTTTTAAGTTTTAGTGATGAATCCTGACGAAGACCAACATACACTTTACCCTGAGTAAGTTTACACAAAGCATCAAGCGCAGTCTGAATATTTGCTTCTTCACCTTTCGCAACATAGTCAATAGACGGTGCAAGAGGTGCACTGTCAAATCCGGTTACAAAGATGTCGCGCGGAGCAACAGCCGGATCAGCAATAACGTCGTAAGGTCGCTGTTTAATAAACGGCCACACTCCCGACTCAAGCATAAGGGCTTTTACCTCCTCAGCACTCATTGACGATACGTTCTTTTTACCAAAATCAACACAACCGTTTTGTACGTCTTTTTTAATTACGATACCAAGCACTTTACGGCGTTCACCTCTGTCAACGGAAACAACTTCTCCGCTGAATGGTGAAACAAATTTTACTTCCGGATGATTTTTATCAAACATCAGCGGTGTTCCCGCCAATACTTTGTCACCCGCTTTGACAATAACTTTAGGTATCACTCCGTGAAAATTGTCAGGAATCATTACATAAGTATCTGACTGTAATGGCTCCAAACATTTTTCCTGAGGTTTACCTTTCAGGTTAATGTCTAATCCTTTCTTTAGCTTTACTACATTTGTCATATGTAACAAGTATTGTTAATATATATTTATCCAAATAATTCCGCAAAGTTACTCTTTTTTTCATGTTTGGAAACATATTTGCCATGTAAATAAGGAATTATTTCCTTAATTTCTTATTATATCTAAGTTTTAGCAGATCGGAAGAGCGTCGTGTAGGGAAAGAGTGTACGTCCTGGTGTA
>CAMTOT010000216.1 GCA_947074165.1 uncultured Bacteroidales bacterium | reverse complement strand
GATCTACACCAGGACGTACACTCTTTCCCTACCCGACGCTCTTCCGATCTGGTTTGTACCTGTTAACTTTGCTGCTCCGCTTGTAAGCGAGATGGAAAGTACAATGATTAAGGTTGAAGAGGGCTGGGGAAGAGCCAGAGAAGAATATACCCCATATAAGCCTAAAGAAAGAAAGTATATGCCCTATCTTAATGTCTCCCTTGGGGCGGAGATACCTATCTGGTCAGCAAGCCTTGGTAATGACTGGTATCTTGCTGTAGACATTCCGATTGATTTTCATTTATGGCTTGATTTGGAAACATCATCTGCTCCGGTTATTAATACAGACTATCGATTTGCATACGGGCAGGTTAAGGCCCTTAAGGTATTTCACGGACTGAGATATATAAATAATTTATCTCTGAAACTGGCACCTTACAGCCATGAAAGCACTCATATTGGAGATGAACTTACAATAAGAAGAAAAGATGAAAAGTTCCCTCTTACCAGGGTAAATGTATCATATATGTATACAGAACTATCGGCCTGTTTAAATGATCCTGTAGCTACACGAAATGAAAACCATGCGCTAAAGGGAGGTTTAATGCTCAGAGTGCCAACCGGAAGGAACTGGTTTAAAATATACTCTCCCGACGGCGATACGTCTCTTAATGTCTCAATGAAGAATGTGCTTGAGTATTATCTTGAGTATGAATGGCAAAGAGCTCATGGATGGGCCACAGCAAAGAATATCACAAATGTATTATCTTTCGAAGTTCGAAATCGTGCTAAATATCAATACCCGACCATATTCTGGGACAATAAAGAGGACGATTGGTATAGCAGGTCACCTAAACACTCAAGAGCTTTTTGCTTTAATCTATACTATGGATGGCGATTTTTCCCTAAGTATTTATGGATATATAATAACGTTGGATTTTACATACATGGATATTATGGCATAGTGCCTTACGGGCAGTTTAGAAACACGGGTGATTACAGTTACTTAGGTGTATCAATTGTAATGGGGAAATAGTAAAAAATGTTATCTTTGCAAAAAATAATAAGAGACAGTAGTTATTTGTATAACTATTGCAAAGTGAAGATTACAAACTGGCTATCTCTTAATATGAGCAGATAAAAAATAATGAGCGACAATACACTATTAGACAAGTTAGAAGGATTAGTTACAAGATTTGAGGAAGTAGGTACTCTTATTACCGACCCTGCCGTTTTGGCGGACATGAAACGTTTTGTTAAACTAAATAAAGAATATCACGATCTGGAAAAAATCGTTGATGCAAGAAACAGGTATAAAACTCTGGTTGATGGCATCGCCGAGGGTAAACTTATATTGGAGAATGATGATGATCCGGATATGAGACAGATGGCGAAAGAGGAGATTGATAATAACAGTGTATTACTTCCGGAACTTGAAGAAGAGATTAAATTGCTTCTTATCCCCGCTGATCCTGAAGATGACAAAAATGCTATTGTTGAGATACGCGGAGGTACCGGTGGTGATGAGGCTGCTATTTTTGCAGGTGATTTATATCGTATGTATATAAAATACTGCGACTCTAAGGGCTGGAAGACTGAACTAACAAGCTGCACAGAAGGCTCATCTGGCGGATTTAAAGAGATTATATTTTCAGTAACAGGAGAAAGCGTTTACGGTACTCTTAAATATGAATCAGGTGTACATCGCGTACAACGTGTACCACAAACAGAAACACAGGGACGTGTACATACATCAGCGGCTACTGTAGCCGTACTTCCTGAAGTGGATGAAGTGGACGTTGATATAAGAGAATCTGATATCAGGGTTGATACATATTGTTCGTCAGGAGCAGGCGGTCAGTCTGTTAATACAACCTACTCGGCCGTACGACTTGTACATATACCGACCGGTATCACAGTACAGTGCCAGGATGAAAAATCTCAGCATAAGAATAAAGCAAAAGCATTAACCGAACTTCGTTCAAGGATTTATAATATCGAGTACCAGAAATGGCTTGATGAGATAGCGTCTAAACGAAAGACAATGGTTTCAACCGGAGACCGATCAGCAAAAATCAGAACATATAACTATCCACAGGGACGTGTGACGGACCATAGGATAAACCTTACGTTATATAACCTTGGTGCTATTATGGAAGGGGATGTGCAGGGTATAATTGATCAGCTTATTGTCGCGGAGAATGCCGAACGTATGAAAGAAACAGAATTATAATATTAAATCAATGGCTATACGGAAGGCGTTACATGGGCTTTCCGCATAGCCTTTTATTTTAAGATGAAGAATATAAAGAATATTGTCATTGATCTTGGCGTTGTGCTTATTAATCTTAACAGACCCGAATGTATGCGTGCTTTTAAAGAGCTTGGGTTGTATAATATCGAGGAAATGACAAGCCTGGCAATACACAAAGGTATTTTTGCGGATTTTGAACTTGGAAACACTAATAAAGAGGGGTTTTTCGATTCTGTAAGACAACTAACGGATAAGAATATTTCCAATGAAGATATTAACAGGGCATGGTTAATGATGATTGAAGATATACCACAGTATAAACTTGACCTGATTATATCTCTTAAGAAAAATTATAATGTATTTCTATTAAGCAATACAAATGAAATTCATTGGGAGTATTGTCGAGATAATATTTTTTGTACTAAAGGACGGAAATTAAGTGACTATTTCGATAAGGTATTCCTTTCATACGAGATGCATAAACTTAAACCGGAAGAAGATATATTTTATCAGCTTATAAAAGAGTGTGACATTAATCCGAGCGAATCAATCTTGATTGATGATGCAGAGCAGAATTGCCTAAGTGCTAAGAAATTAGGGTTCAAGACTTATGCTCCGGCAGCAAATGAAGATTGGTCGTATGTAGTGAATTTTGAAAATAAGTTAGACTAACAAATATAATGTATGAATAAAAAAGAACTTTTTGAAAATATCAAAAGAAAACGCTCTTTCCTTTGCGTAGGACTTGATACGGATATTAAGAAAATCCCTGAACATCTATTGGGAGAAGAGGATCCAATCTTTGCTTTCAATAAAGAGATTATTGATGCAACTGCAGATCTTTGTGTTGCATACAAACCAAATCTTGCTTTTTATGAAAGCCTGGGAGTAACCGGATGGATTGCTTTTGAAAAAACGGTAAAATATATAAAAGAAAAATATCCGGATCAGTTTATTATTGCTGATGCAAAACGCGGAGATATTGGAAATACTTCGGAAATGTATGCAAGAAGCTTCTTTGAGCATCTTGACATCGATTCTGTGACTGTTGCCCCTTATATGGGAGAAGACAGTGTGAAACCATTCCTTGTATATCCTGACAGATGGGTCATTGTACTTGCACTGACATCCAATAAAGGATCTCATGACTTTCAGCTTACAGAAGATAAAAACGGAGAAAGACTTTTTGAGAAAGTGCTACGTAAATCACAGACATGGGCAACACAGGATCAGATGATGTTTGTTGTGGGAGCTACTCAGGGTAAACTTTTTGAGGATATTAGAAAAGTAGCACCAGATCATTTCCTGCTTGTTCCCGGAGTAGGCGCTCAAGGTGGCAGCCTTGAAGATGTAGCGAAATACGGAATGAACGATATGTGCGGTTTGCTTGTCAATTCGTCAAGAGCCATTATCTATGCTGACAAAACTGAAAACTTCTCGAAAGCAGCCAGAGAGGAAGCTGAAAAAGTACAAAAAGCAATGAATGAATTGCTTACAGAAAAAGGAATTTAATTACTATTTTTATTAAATTTGTTTCACAATTAAAATCACATTTTAAAATATAATTGTATATGCAATCAATTGACAATTTCAACTTTGACGGAAAGAAAGTTTTCGTACGCGTTGACTTCAACGTACCTTTGAATGACAAATTCGAAATCACAGACGACACTCGTATTCGCAGAGCGTTGCCTACAATCAAAAAAATCTTAGCTGATGGTGGTTCGGTTATTATCGGTTCTCACCTTGGTCGCCCTAAAAAAGGACCTGAGGCTAAATTCTCACTAAAACACATTGTAGCACGTTTATCAGAACTACTTGGTCAGGAAGTTAAATTTGCGGAAGATTGCAAAGGATCTGTAGCTGAGGAAGCTGTAGCAGAACTTAAACCAGGTGAGGTGTTAGTTCTTGAAAACCTACGCTTCTATGCAGAAGAAGAGGGCAAACCACGCGGACTTGCAGAAGACGCGACAGATGAAGATAAAGCGGCTGCTAAAAAAGCGGTAAAAGAAAGCCAAAAACAATTTACAAAAGATCTTGCGAAACTTGCAGATGTATATGTAAATGATGCGTTCGGTACTGCTCACCGTGCTCACGCTTCAACAGCTCTTATCGCTGATTTATTCAGTTCTGAGAACAAAATGTTTGGTTACCTAATGCAGGCGGAAGTTGATGCGGTAGAAAAAGTATTGAAAACAGCACAGAAACCGGTTACTGCTATCATCGGTGGTTCAAAAGTATCTTCTAAAATTACTATTATTGAGAACCTTCTAAGCAAGGTTGACAATATCCTTATCGTAGGAGGTATGGCTTTCACTTTTGCAAAAGCACAGGGTGGACGTATCGGTTCTTCTCTTTGTGAAGATGATATGATTGAAACTGCTATAAACGTTATGAATAAATCAAAAGAACTTGGTGTTAATCTTGTTCTTCCTACAGACTGTGTTGCAGCTGACAAATTTGCTAACGATGCAGATACTCAGATCTGTGATGATAAAAATATTCCTGATGGCTGGATGGGTCTTGATATGGGTCCTGCAAGTTGTGCCGAAATGGCTAAAGTTATCAAAGACTCTAAAACGATTCTTTGGAACGGTCCTGCAGGTGTATTTGAAATGGCTAAATTCCAGGAAGGAACTAAAACTATCGCTGAAGCTATAGCTGAGGCTACTTCAAACGGAGCATTTTCTCTAATTGGTGGTGGTGATTCTGTTGCTGCTATTAACCAGTTCGGACTTTCAGATAAAGTTAGCTACGTATCTACTGGTGGTGGTGCTCTTCTTGAGATGATTGAAGGAAAAGACCTTCCGGGAGTAAAAGCTATCCGTGGTTAATTATTATAATATATACATATAAGCAAAAGCCGTCTTACATATTCTTGTAAGACGGCTTTTCTTATTTATTATAAATAATTTTTCATTGCGGATAAAATATATTTGGCGATAACATTATCTGGAAGATATTGATTACCATATTTTATTTTTGATGTTACAATTGAGATAATCAGCTTATTTGTTTTAGCATCTACAAAATCTATTACTATCTTATCCGGTACGGATATATCAGCCAAGTACTTGGATGTATAATAATAATAGTTCAGGTAATCATATCTATCAACGTAAAACGAAGGATATGCGAAACTGAGTTTGTCAGTATAATTAATCTCAATTGGTTTAGTAATACCAGATCGGAAGAGCACACGTCTGAACTCCAGTCACCGCTCATTATCT
>CAMTOT010000215.1 GCA_947074165.1 uncultured Bacteroidales bacterium | reverse complement strand
CGGCATACGTGATAATGAGCGGTGACTGGAGTTCAGACGTTTGCTCTTCCGATCTTTTTTATTAGATTTGTAATGTTCAGATAGCAGTACAATATATTGTGCGCTACAAAATGTAACTTTATTATGCTTGTTTGCTGGGATGTTATATTTAATAGCCGTTATGGCTTATAATCTGAAACTACCTGTAGTTTGAAAAATATTGATATGAATTCATCAGTTTAATCCTTATTTGGTGATGAATTTATACAACCTTAATATATAATATTAAATAATATACTTATGAAAGAAACTAAACAGTCGAAGGAAGAAGCTGCTTTGCTATATCACAGCATGGGCAAACCCGGTAAGATTGAAGTAACTCCGACGAAACCCTACAGTACACAGACAGATTTATCTCTTGCATATACACCTGGTGTAGCAGTTCCATGCCTTGCAATAGAAAAAGATATAAACAAAGTTTATGATTATACAGCTAAAGGTAACCTGGTAGCCGTAATTTCAAATGGTACAGCTGTTTTAGGCCTTGGTGATATAGGACCTGAAGCCGGAAAGCCGGTTATGGAAGGGAAGGGGCTGCTATTTAAGATTTATGCAGGCATTGATGTGTTTGATATTGAGGTGAATGAGAAAGATCCTGAAAAATTTATTCAAACAGTAAAAGCGATTGCTCCTACTTTTGGCGGGATAAATTTAGAAGATATAAAGGCACCCGAATGTTTTGAGATAGAACGTAGATTGAAAGCAGAGCTTGATATACCATTGATGCATGATGATCAGCATGGTACGGCTATAATCTCAGGTGCGGCTCTTCTTAATGGTCTTGAACTGGCCGGGAAGAAGATTGAGGATTGTAAACTTGTCGTTAATGGAGCCGGTTCGGCAGGCTCATCGTGTACAAGACTTTATGAGTCTCTTGGTATAAGAAAAGAAAATGTAGTAATGTGTGACTCTAAAGGTGTAATACGAAGCGATCGTAATAACCTGACACCGGAAAAAGCAGAGTTCGCTACAGACCGCCGTGATATCAATACACTGGAAGAGGCTATGGTAGGTGCGGATATTTTCCTTGGTGTATCTGTTGCTGACGTTCTTACTCCGGATATGATACGCTCAATGAATGATAATCCACTTGTATTTGCCTGTGCAAATCCAAACCCTGAGATTGCTTATGACAAAGCTAAGGCTTCTCGTCCGGATTTGATTTTTGCTACAGGCCGTTCTGACTATCCTAATCAGATAAATAATGTGCTTGGTTTCCCCTACATCTTCAGGGGTGCTCTGGATACACGAGCAAGAGCGATTAATGAGGAGATGAAGCTTGCCGCTTGTCATGCTATAGCAGAATTGGCAAAACAACCCGTTCCGGATGTTGTTAATGCTGCTTATGGTATGCAGAAACTTCAGTTTGGGCCGGAATATATACTTCCAAAACCGATGGATCCTCGTCTTATAACAAAAGTGTCAAGCGCGGTTGCAAAAGCGGCTATGGACTCAGGGGTAGCTCGTATTGATATTACAAACTGGAAAGAATACGAGGATAAATTAAATCAGCTAATGGGCTATGACAGCCAAATGGTTCGTAGCTTTTATGACATGGCAAAATCTGACCCAAAACGTGTGATTTTTGCAGAGGCGACTCATGCCAATATGCTAAAAGCAGCAGCACAGGCTAAGGAAGAAGGTATATGTTTCCCGATTCTTCTTGGCAACAGTGCCCAGATAAAACGTGTAGCCGAAGAAGAGGGTATTAATCTTGATGGCATGGAGATACTGCATTTCAGATCAGAGTCTGAGTTGACCCGCAGAGAGCGTTATGCCGGACTTCTTTCAGAGAAACGAATGCGTAAAGGATACACGTATTATGATGCAATTGAAAAAATGTATGATGCCAATTATTTTGGTATGATGATGGTTGAGGCTGGTGATGCAGATGCTTTCATAACAGGCATACAGAGTAAATACTCAGAGACTTGTAAGATAGCAAAAGATGTTATAGGCATACGTGAGGGATATAATCATTTTGGTGCACTTCATATTTTAAATACTAAAAAGGGTACATTCTACGTAGCGGATACTCTTATAAATCGTCATCCATCGACTGATACTCTTGTCGATATCGCACGTCTTACAAAAAATGCAGTTAAATTCTTCGCTGATGATCCGGTTATGGCTATGGTTTCATATTCCAGCTTTGGCGCGGATACTGAAGGAAGTCCTGCTAAGGTTGGAAACGCGGTGAAGACTATGCAGGAGCGTTATCCAGATCTTGCTATAGATGGAGAGATGCAAGTGAATTTTGCTCTTAACAAAGAGTTGCGTGACCGTACATATCCGTTCACTCGTCTTAAAGGTAAAGATGTAAATACCCTTATATTTCCAAATCTTAGCTCTGCAAATACCGCATATAAGATGTTGATGGAGATGGATGCATGTGAGTCTATAGGACCTATTCAGATGGGACTTAATAAACCTATTCATTTTACAGGCAACGAGTGTTCGGTAAGAGATATTGTAACTTTGACTTCGGTAGCTGTAATTGATGCTATAGTACAGCAAAGAATAGAAAATCAGAGAAGCATCTGATTTATTGTCGATATATAAATAAAAGCGGCAAAATGACTATTTAATAGCTCATTTTGCCGCTTTTGCATATAAAGTCCTGAATACTATATTCTGTCAAGAACTTTTATAATCAGATTCTTTATAGATTCCTTATAATTGGTATTTGTATTATGAGCTACTCGATTAGCTATAATAGAGCATACTGTCATAGCCTTGTGGCCCATCAGAAGAGAAAGACCGGCAAGAGCAGAGCTTTCCATTTCATAATTAGTTACTTTACGACCATTAAAATCGAAAGATTCTATTTTGCTGTTAAGGTCAGACACCGCAAGAGGAAGTCTTAATTCTCTACCCTGAGGTCCGTAAAATCCATTTGCCGAAATAGTGATGCCAAGCACCATATCCTCTTTGGCAATTCTTTTTACAAGTTCATCATCTGCATCTACGACATATGGTGCAGCCGCAAGCTTAGGATAACCTGTATAATCTACAAATGACTTTTCAAACTCAAGGTCGCATACAGAGTCTCTATTAGCATAGAAATTTAAAACGCCGTCAAATCCGATAGAACTCTCAGAAACAACAAAAGTTCCTACAGGTACATGCGGTTGTAAACCTCCTGATGTGCCTATTCTTACAAGAGTAAGTTCAGTTAGGTTTTCTTTTATTTCACGGGTTGCAAAGTCTATATTTACTAAAGCGTCAAGCTCATTTATTACGATATCTATATTATCCGTGCCAATACCATGTGATATTACAGTAAGTCTTTTCCCTTTATAAGATCCTGTGATAGTATGAAATTCTCTGTTTGTTACATTAACTTCTTCGCTCTCAAAATGAGAAGCTACAAGATCTACACGAGCAGGGTCTCCCACTAAGATAATCTTATCTGATATCTCACCCGGTTTAAGATGAAGGTGAAATATTGATCCATCGGGATTGATAATTAATTCTGATTCTGCAATTCTTTTCATAGTTGTGTATCTTATTTTAAATGACAAACGGACATTTTCATTATAACAATGAGAATGTCCGTTAGTTTATTTATGTTTTATTATAGTGAATTTACTTCGCTGTATCTCCTGAGATTGAATCTCTCATTTGTGTGTCAGCCTGAATATTTTTCATTTTATAATAATCCATTATGCCTAAATTCCCATTACGGAATGCTTCAGCCATTGCTTGAGGAACCTGTGCCTCGGCCTCAATAACCTTAGCTCTGGCCTCCTGTGCAAGTGCAATCATCTCCTGTTCGCGCGCAATAGCCATCGCACGACGTTCCTCAGCTTTTGCCTGAGCAATATTTTTGTCAGCGTTTGCCTGATCAATCTGTAGTTCCGCTCCAATGTTTTTGCCGATATCAATATCCGCGATATCTATCGAAAGAATCTCAAAAGCCGTACCTGAGTCAAGACCTTTTCTTAGTACAAGCTTTGATATAGAATCCGGATTTTCTAATACAGATTTATGCGACTCTGATGAACCAATAGAAGATACGATACCTTCTCCGACTCTGGCAAGAATGGTGTCTTCTCCGGCTCCACCTACAAGTTGTCGTATATTGGCTCTAACCGTAACACGAGCTTTTGCTATCAGCTGAATACCATCTTTAGCCACGGCGATAACCGGCGGAGTGTCAATAACCTTTGGATTAACTGACATCTGTACTGCCATAAATACATCACGACCTGCAAGATCAATACTGGCTGCCATATTGAAGTTTAGTTCAATATTAGCTTTAGAAGCAGATACAAGCGCATGAACAACTTTTTCAACATGTCCTCCAGCAAGATAGTGTGCTTCAAGCTCATCTCTTGTTATATTACGAAGGCCAGCCTTATGCGCCTCAATCATAGCTCTTACTATAACCTGAGGAGGAACATTCCTAATCCTCATTAAGAAAAGCTGAATAAGTGAGATATGTACACCCGATACTTTGGCTGAAATCCATAGTAATACCGGTACAAAATGGAAAAATAATATTATTACAAGTAATATTACTCCAAGTAGAATTAAAGTTTCTATAACCATAGATATGTATATGATTTTATATTTTAACTAAATATACTAATTTTTTTTATACTCTACTTAATTTCTGAAATAATTACATAAGTGGAGTAAATTTTCTCTACTTCTACCTTTTTATTTACCTCAATAAATCCGTTTTCACTCTTGGCCTCTATTACATTGCCATCAATAAGTATCTGTCCCATAGGTTTAATTTGAGATATAGTGATTCCTTCCTGTCCGATTTTAATGTCCGATTTTATATTATTCGGTGCTGTCGAATCTATATCTTTATGAAGTGATAAGTTATTTATCATCTTACCTTTTATAAACCAATAAATTGATAGTATTAAAACGATAAGCGATGTTATAAGAGTGACGTTTCCGGTGATAGTACCTATCTGCTCGTAAGCAAACCACACTGCACCTGCAAGCATTGCTATTCCACCTATACCGGCTATTCCGATACCGGGTATAAAGAATATTTCAAGTATAAGCAAACCTATTCCTACTAATGCGAGCACAAGAATAATAATAATGTCGAGTATCATAGCAATCTAATGTGTGAATGTTTATAACAGTTTATTTGCCTTTCTTTTTATTTTTTAATTCTGCTTCCCTTACTCTGTTTTCAATTTCAGAGATCTTTATTTTTAAGTCCTTAACTCTGTTTTCGAGAGCAAGAATACTTGCTCTGTTTTTGGTTTTATATGCCTCATTGGCTTTTGCCCATTCTTTACGAAAGTTTTCAAGTTCAGTTTCTGTATTAATAAGAATCTTTTCTGCACTTTGAAGTTCCGTAAATAATTGTTTTCCGTCTTTGGTCTTAAAATCATCTAATGTATGGTATACATTTTTATCATTTACAATAAACGTGAAATCAATCTTTTTTACATTGGCGTTTCTTTCTGTATTGTATACTTTCTGTAATA
>CAMTOT010000214.1 GCA_947074165.1 uncultured Bacteroidales bacterium | reverse complement strand
AATAAGATGAAGGTTTGCATTGCAGAAAAACCAAGTGTTGCAAAAGAGATAGCCGATATATTAGGCGCCAAGTCTCGAAAGGACGGATATTTTGAGGGTAACGGATACTGTGTTACCTGGACTTTTGGACATCTATGTACACTGAAGGAACCTCACGAATATACTCTTGACTGGAAATCATGGAGACTTGAAGTACTACCTATGATACCACATAGATTTGGCATAAGATTGATTGAAGACAAGGGTATACAGAAGCAGTTTTCTATTGTTGAGAAACTTTTTAAAGATGCTGAAGCCATAATAAATTGCGGTGATGCCGGTCAGGAAGGAGAACTCATACAAAGATGGGTTATTCAAAAAGCTAATGCAACTTGTCCAGTGTATCGCCTTTGGATATCATCCCTTACAGATGAAGCTATAAAAGAGGGTTTTCAGAAACTTGAAAATCAATCAAAATTTGATAAATTATACGAAGCCGGACTATCAAGAGCTATTGGGGACTGGCTACTTGGGATGAACGCAACAAGATTATATACCCTCCGCTACGGACGCAATAAGCAGGTATTATCTATTGGTCGCGTACAAACCCCGACCCTTGCGCTTATCGTAAGAAGATGTCTTGAGATTTCAAACTTCGAACCTCAACAATACTGGGAACTTAAAACATTGTACAGAAATGTTACTTTCAATGTCACTAAAGGAAAATTTCAGACCGTCGAAGAAGGAAATGAATTTCTAAAAAATGTAGAAGGATTTCCTTTCTTAGTTACAGATGTAAATAAAAAAAATGGAAAAGAGTTCGCTCCAAGACTTTTTGATCTTACGTCTCTTCAGGTTGAATGTAATAAGAAATTTGGTTATTCTGCTGATGATACATTAAAAACGATACAATCTCTTTATGAAAAGAAAGTAACAACCTATCCAAGGGTCGATACAACTTTCCTTAGTGATGATATTTATCCTAAATGTCCAGGGATTATTAATGCACTTGCAGGTTACGAGAACCTCACTTCGACACTAATTAATAAGAAACTACCTAAATCTAAAAAGGTATTTGACAGTTCAAAGGTTACAGACCACCATGCAATTATACCGACTAACGTAAGAGCAAATAGCCTTACAATGGATGAGCGTAAGGTTTATGATCTAATTGCACGCCGCTTTATAGCATCTTTTTATCCAGATTGCCAAATAGCTACGACTACAGTACTAGGAGAGGTAAATGGTATTGAATTTAAGACAAGTGGTAAAGTAATTATTGAGCCTGGATGGAGAAACGTTTTTATAAAGGATTCTTCTGAGGATAAGGATGAGGAGGAACAGTATGTTTTACCTGATTTTGTAAAAGGTGAAACAGGTGAACATAATCCTTCATTGCTCGAAAAATGGACTCAACCACCTAAACTATACACAGAAGCTACACTTCTGCGTGCGATGGAAACAGCGGGTAAACTTGTTGATGATGAGGAGTTACGTGATGCTCTTAAAGAAAATGGCATTGGACGTCCTTCTACTAGAGCCGCTATAATAGAGACACTTTTTAAACGTAAGTATATACGAAAAGAGAAAAAAAACCTTGTTGCGACTCAGACTGGAATTGATTTGATACAAACAATACATGACGAGTTGCTAAAGTCCGCTGAACTTACAGGTATTTGGGAGAATAAACTTCGGAAGATAGAGAAAGATCAGTATAAAGCTTCTGATTTTATACATGAACTTAAGGTCATGGTAAATCAGATTGTATGGAATGTAAAGAATGATCGTTTTGGCCGGTCTGTGGCAGTACATGAAGAGTCGGTAAAGAGCGTTATTGAGAAAAAGGCTGCACAAAAGAAAAAGAGATCTAAAACTGATGCTGAGAGTAAATCTAAAGGTGAAAATAAAACTGAACAAAAACTAACAATGCAACAGAATGATAAAGTTAGTGATACACCATCAGTTTGCCCTTTGTGCGGTAAAGGATATTTAATCAAAGGTAAAGCTGCTTTTGGATGCAGTGAATGGCGTAACGGATGCTCTTTCAGACTTCCTTTTAAGGATAGCAAATAAAAAATGACTCAGCAATTATCATAACGAATTTGCTGAGTCATTTTTTATTAGTTATTCTTAAAAGTTTACAAACATTTGTCCAACGACATTATTGTAATCTTGTTTATCTATACCATCAGTATAACAGTATGTAAACTGTAATACCACATTTTTATGGACTTTGAAGTTTAAAGCTCCAAAATATCGATCAATCTTAGTAGCATCAGTTTTATCATCACGATATGTATCATATTTGGCATATAGTTTAACATTTTTAGCAATAGGCATACCACCGGTAACAAACCAACCATCAGACTTAAGAGGTTCATCTGGTTTATCATATACACCACCTTTAGAACTTATATATTCAGCGCTAAGCATATATTTAGGGTTTTCAAACCGGAAACCACATGTCCACCTGTCTCTTCTTACAGTCTGACCTTCTGGACCATATTGCCCGTCCCAATAAGCACCGCCTATTTCAAGATTGCGTATCGGGCTTATATGTAAAGAACCAACTACATCTTTGTATTTGTTATTATCTGCTTTATTTATGCCATTGCCATTAAAAACACCCAGATCATAATGTATTAGATTATGCTTTTCACCGAGTTTAATGAGATCACCCATTAATAATATACCAACGTCTCTACCATTACTGTTATGTTCACCAGATCTATCGGCAAGACCGGCTAATTTCATAATAGACTGTGAAAAATCACTTACACCAATAGTAAGTGGAGCTAGTCTATTCTCATATGTAAAGTTTCGTTTCATTTGCCCTGCCCGGATCTTAAAGAAACTATATCTGTGCCATGTCAGATAAGTATCTACAATACGAGGTGTCCCTGTAAATTCGAATTGAAAACAATAAGAAAAGTCTTTTCCTAAATCTCCAGTAGCTTTTACACGAAGAAATCTGATGTCAAAACCGGAATATTTACCAGGTTCATCTGTATACATAGCTCTACCTGTGAAGAATCCGCTTATATTAATATTATCTACAAATGAACGCAATTTATCTTTAGTACTAATTCCGGTATCAACTGTCGACGAAACTGTGTTATTTTCTGTTTTAATATTTTGCTGAGCACTTTCTGTAGTATTACCTTCCAAAGTCTGAGCTACCACAAAAGTAGGTAATAACGCCAATATAAAAATTGACGCCGATTTAAGTAAACTAACTTTCATATTAATAAGCTGAATGTGTGAATTTTGATATACAACCAACGTATATACTGTAAATGATTTATTATTATTTGAATCTATTAAATTATAAATTTCCGCAAAGGTAGCTTTTATTTTAATTTTTGAGCATCTTCCATAAACGTTTTTAACCCCACATCTGTTAGTGGATGAGTAAGCGAGGATAAAATAACAGAAAGAGGAGAAGTTATAATATCTGTACCAGCCTGAATTGAGCCAATAATATGCCTAGTGTTTCTTATAGAAGCAGCTATTACCTGAGCATCTGAATTGTAATATCTCATTGCGGATACAATATCTTTCAATATCTTGACACCATCAATACCGACATCATCAAGCCGACCTATAAATGGAGATATAAATGCAGCTCCGGCCTTAACAGCCAATATAGCCTGAGAAAGACTAAATATAAGAGTACAGTTACATCTTATACCACGCTCTGTCAATGTGTGTATAGCATTTAGACCATCTTTAGTGCATGGTATCTTTATTATAATATTGGAATGAATAGAAGATAGATCTATAGCCTCACGTACCATTGAAGTATAATCTTCTGCCATAACCTCTACACTAACCTCCCCTTTTACCCTTTTCGATATCTCACGATAGTGTTCAATCAGGTTTTCATTTCCTGATATATTTTCACGCGCCATAAGAGTTGGATTTGTCGTAACGCCTTCACAGATTCCTAGCTGAACGCCTTCCTGTATCTGATCAAGATTAGCTGTATCAAGAAAGAATTTCATAATATTAATTTTTAAAATTGTTACTAAAAAAATAACAACAGAATATATGTTCAGTTTAATATTCACTGTATTATTAATATTTATTATTTCTAATTTGAATTTTATATCATGGTTAGAATTCAGATTTGATATACTTTTACAACCTAAAATAAAATATATGACGCAAAACGACACAAAGCCATCTTTATTTATATCACTATTGCCTATTATTGCGCTGGTCGCTATGCTTATTGTAAATGTCCGCATATTTGGGGATTCTGCACTTGATGGATCCGTACAGGTTATTCTTCTTACAGCTACTGCTATTGTTTCGGCAATAGCATTGATAACAAAAAGCACCGAATGGAAGAACTTAGAAACTGGTATCATCAACAGCGTTGCGGGAGCCACATCTGCAATTATATTATTACTTCTGATTGGAGCATTAGCGGGTAGCTGGATGCTAAGCGGGGTAATACCGACAATGATATATTATGGTCTTGAATTTATAAATCCCAAATTATTTCTTGCTACTGCATGCGTAACTGCAGCCATTGTATCCGTTAGTTCCGGAAGTTCATGGACAACCATTGCGACTATAGGCGTAGGTTTGTTAGGAGTTGGTAAAGCATTAGGATATGAGACAGGGTGGATTGCCGGAGCCATTATTTCCGGGGCTTATTTCGGTGATAAAGTTTCACCGCTTTCCGAGACTACCAATATGGCATCATCCGCAGCAGGAAGTGACTTGTTTTCACATATTAGGTATCTGATGATTACAACCGTACCTTCTTTTATTATTACATTAATAATATACCTTATTTATGGTTTTATAGGAGATCATTCATTCGATATGCAAAACAATGATCTTTCGATGGCATTACAAAATAGTTATAATATTTCACCATTTCTGTTTATAGTTCCCATCATTACATTTATCCTTATACTCAAACGTGTGCCTGCAATAATTGTAGTATTTATTTCAGTTGTACTTGGTGCAATCGCAGCGATAATATTTCAGCCAGAAAACTGTATAAGCATATCTGGAGAGAATGGTACAGATATCACAACTAAACTTTCTGGTATAATTAAAGCTATATATGGAAGCGTTGCGCTTGATACGGGCAATGAGACCTTGAATGAACTCGTTAAAACAAAAGGAATGAGTGGAATGCTTAATACTATATGGCTTATTATTTGCGCAATGGCATTTGGCGGAGTCATGGATGCGAGTGGTATGCTTAAGCAAATTACCCTAAGAATGGTTGCTTTTATGAAAAATAGAGTATCTACTGTTGCTTCAACGTCTGCGGCTTGCCTATTCTTAAATACAGCTGCCGCGGATCAATACATAGCCATTCTATTGCCGGGAAAGATGTTTAAAGACACTTATGCAAAAAAAGGATATCAACCGGAACTGTTAAGTCGAACTCTTGAGGATACAGCGACTGTAACTTCTGTGCTAATTCCTTGGAATACTTGCGGAATGGCTCAATCAACGGTGTTAGGAGTAGCGACATTAACATACATGCCTTTTTGCTTTTTCAATCTAATTAGTCCTATCATGACTA
>CAMTOT010000213.1 GCA_947074165.1 uncultured Bacteroidales bacterium | reverse complement strand
TTTTTAATATGAGAATGAATTCGCAATGTGAAGTTTTACTAACCAAAGTATACCTCCGATCCGACCCTTTTATTCATTAAAGCCGCTCAGTTTGAGCATTTCGGAATAGTCTTGCCACTCTTTATCTTCGGTTAATCCTATTTGCAGCGGCAACTGTTCATATTTAGAAAGTACATTATGCAGTATCTCCGAAAAAGTATCGACAGAAGATGTATAAAAAATCATATAAAACACCGCGCGGCCTATATACAGAGCAGTCAGATAAGAGTTATCAACATCCTCCATCGCTTTTTTCAATTCAAAAGCGACATCATTCATAAACTTATCCTGTTCATCTGTGGGCATGCCGTTTGACATGGGTTTATAACTCCATTCTATTTCAATTCTCTCATTAAATCGATGCGAATTTTTTACACTTTGAAGGAAACGTCGTCCTTTAGTAATAACCTCTTGTCCGTCAAGCTCTGATGAGCTTACAAACCATTCGTTTTGTTTCTGTTCCATATCTTTTGAATATAAAATATATCCCGCTATAATTATGTATTAAACAATCGTAGCGGGATATATGTTTATATCAACATTTTTAGTTTGATTTATTATTGCTTCCCGTGTTTATCTCTGATTTCAACACGTCTGATCTTACCACTTATCGTTTTAGGCAGTTCATCTACAAACTCAATAATACGCGGATATTTATAAGGAGCGGTAACTTTCTTTACATGATTCTGTATTTCAAGAATAAGCTCCTCTCCTGCTCTATCCTTGTATCCGGCAGACAGAACGATAGTAGCTTTTACAACCTGACCTCTTATTTCGTCAGGTACACCCGTGATAGCGCATTCTACGACTGAAGGGTGAGTCATTAAAGCACTCTCTACCTCAAACGGCCCGATGCGGTACCCTGAACTTTTAATAACATCATCGGCACGTCCTACAAACCAGAAATATCCGTCTTCATCTCTCCACGCTACATCGCCTGTAAAATAAAGATTATCATGATAAACTTCTTTTGTACGCTCCGGATCGCGGTAATACTCTTTAAACATACCTAAAACAGGCTTGCCGTGTGTGCGTATCACAATTTGCCCTTGCTCTCCGTCTTCTGCCCAATTGCCGTCTGATGTAAGCAAGTCAATATCATATTGAGGATTTCTCACACCCATCGAGCCCGGTTTAGGCTCTACCCACGGATAAGTAGCTATAGTAAGAGTTGTCTCTGTTTGTCCGAAACCTTCCATAAGTTTAATACCCGTAAGGTTATACCACTCCTCAAAAACTTTCGGATTAAGCGCTTCTCCTGCTATTGTACAATAGTGTAGAGACGAGATATCAAATTTAGACAAATCCTCTCTGATAAGAAAGCGAAATACGGTAGGAGGCGCGCAAAAAGATGTAATCTTATGATTATTGATCATGTGGAGTACGTCAACAGGAGTGAATTTGTCGAAATCATATACAAAAACATTAGCCCCCGCTATCCACTGACCATATAGTTTTCCCCATACAGCCTTTCCCCAACCGGTATCGGCAAGAGTAAGGTGAAGAGAGTTCTCATCTACATTATGCCAATATGACGCTGTAATAATATGCGCAAGCGGATATGTAAAATCATGCGCTACCATTTTAGGCTGACCGGTCGTGCCTGATGTAAAATACAGAAGCGAGATATCTTCATTTACATTAGGCGCAGACGGTCTTACAAAGGCAGGTGCAGACTCTACTCCTTTATGGTAATCTTCCCACCCTTCTGGTATAATCGGCCCAACGGAGATTACATGTTTCAGTGTAGGTGACTTTGCGCGTGAAGATTCGATATGGGGTATAACCACCTCATCGCCTACTGCCACTATAGCTTTTATATCGGCGGCATTGCATCTATACACAATATCTTTCTCCGTAAGCAGGTGTGTAGCCGGTATTACAGTAGCCCCTATTTTATGAAGCGCTACAATAGCAAACCAGAATTCAAACCTTCTTTTCAGAATAAGCATCACCATATCTCCTCGCTTAATGCCAAGCGATAGGAAATATGCGGCAGCTTTGTCGCTTTCTCTTTTTATGTCGGCAAATGTAAACTGTATATATTCACCCTGATCATTAGTCCAGCATAATGCTTTTTTCTCAGGTTCTTTCGCAGCCCACTCATCAACTATATCGTAACCAAAATTGAAATTCTCCGGAACTTCAACTTTGAAATTCTTCATAAAATCATCCTGCGAAGTGAACTTCGTCTGTTTCAGATATCTTTCTAACATTATATTAGTATTATATTATCACAGCAAGAAATTGCACAGGCTCATCGTTAAGAGCTTTCATGCCATGTGGTAATGATGAATTAAAATATATAGAATCACCCTCTTTTAATATCAGATCTTTTCCATTGATATGCAAAAGCATCTCTCCTTTTACTATCATATTAAATTCCTGACCTTCATGCGTATTTAATGTGAGATGTTTATCAGTGGGTTCTACCGTAACAAGAAATGGCGTTACTTTTCTATTCATAAAACCATTTGCCAATGCCTGATATTTATAAGCTTCGGATCTTTCTACTGTAGCACCTTTGCCGGCACGTGTCAGGTAATATGTATTCATATGAGCTTCATCGCCAAACATCAATACCGATAGTTCGATCTTATAGTGCTGGCTTATTCTATGAAGTACACTTACAGGGATATCTTTATCTCCGGATTCTATATCCAGAAATTCCTGTTCGCTTACTCCGCATATTTTCGCTATATCGGGGATCTGTATATCTAAAACCTCGCGCAAACCTTTTATGCGCTCAGCTATTAACCTGATCTGTTCATTCATATTATTATGCATTAATATTCGCACGCAAGTTAATTAAAATATTTTATCTTTTAATTGTGAATTTAACTGAATTCATGTCGATTTAGTTTATTTTTATTACAATTCAGATGTATTTATTAATAATTCTTTTTTCTGCGTTTGATATTATTATTGTAATTTCATGTTATTACTATATAGTCTTACTATAATAACCTAATTAATACTTATAATTATGAAATCTGTAAAAGGAACCCAAACTGAGAAAAACCTTATGACATCATTCGCAGGAGAGAGTCAGGCAAGAATGAGATACACTTATTATGCTTCTCAGGCTCAGAAAGATGGATATGAACAAATAGCGGCAATATTTCTCGAAACAGCCGAACAAGAGAAAATGCACGCCAAACGCATGTTTAAATTTCTCGAAGGTGGTAAGGCGGAGGTAAACTACTCTTTCCCTGCAGGGGTAATAAGTAATACTGTCGATAACCTGATAGAAGCGGCAGCGGGAGAAAATGAAGAGTGGTATAAGGAATATCCATATTTCGCTGACGTAGCGCAAGAAGAGGGATTCCCTGCTATAGCAGCTATGTACAGAGCTATTATTGTAGCCGAAAAAGGTCATGAGGAAAGATACCTTAAGCTGCTGGAAAATATCAGAAACGAAGAAGTGTTTAAAAGAGAAGAAGAAACTATATGGCAATGCCGTAAATGCGGATACATACATGTTGGAGAAGAGTCTCCTAAGACATGTCCGGCTTGTCTTCATCCTCAGGCATACTTTGAGATAAAAAAAGAAAACTATTAAATATCATTATATCAGTAAAGGCAGCTTATGTAAATAGGCTGCCTTTATTAATCTATAAAAAGTAAAAATTTATTCGTATGAATGTACAATTAAACATGCATTTTGTATAATACAATTAATGCAATAAGAATACTGACAGATAAAAATATCAGACAAAGAAATGAAATAATACACCATTTATAAGCTTTATCCAATTGGCTCTCCATCTCATCCCGGTCAGACCCTGCAAATCTTCTTGCATTAATACTATGGTATAACGATATCATTCCGGTGAAAGGGAATAATACGCAAACAATAAGTGAAAGAAATAAATATATATTTAGGTTATCGCTACTTGTGTAGTACATAGTCTGAATCATATTGGAAAAGCTTTTTAATCATTCTACTACAGAAAACACTCCTTCTGCTGAAGCCTTTGGTGTTGTGATTAAGATTGTATAATCATCGCTTTCAAGAATAGGAATTGTAAATCTTGACACAGATGAATTTGATGGTTTATAAGCACCGTAAATCACATCTCCTGATCCGTCAAGAATTTCTATAATCGCGTCTTCACTAAGTTGAGCATTCATAAACATCATTCCAGATTTTGGTTTAATAGTTACATCAACAGGGGGAAGAAGGCTACGTGCAGAACCGGCTACGTTATTAATATCAACTTGCATTTCATCATCAGTTGCATGTTTTTCCGCACTAAGATTAAAGAACTGCCCTAAAGCGAGCATCATAATAAAGATTACTTTTTTCATTTTGTTTTCGTGTTGTTAGTTTATGCAAATCTACATATAACACACAATTAACCACCAAAACAACCCATCATAATCATTCTTACAAGACACTGTATATCAATACAATACAAATAAAAAAGTTCACATATTCAAGAATACCAGATTTTCCACATTGATCATGGTCAATTTTCCACATTATCACGTTTCCGTAGAGCGCAATTTGTATATTCATTCAAATATTTTTCAAGTGGCATATCAATCCCCATCTTCTTCGATATAATAATTCGCTTATTACACACCGATCTTTCATTTGAATACCCCATACATAACATTATCTCAATATTAGAAAAACGGCAACACATCAAACTTATAAAGTTAATTTCCTGAGCAGACAATTGTGAAAATTTCTCTTTAATATCTTTAATCACATTATTTGAATTTTCATCAACATAACACTGTAAATCCCGCCACATACCTTCGGATAGCTTGTTAATTTTGATTACCCGATTAAACTCCTTCATAAATGATTCCGGGTTTGAATTATGCTGGTAGCTATAATCAATAAGATGCTTTATTGTTGATATTTGATTTCCAAAAGCCTGCTTTAAATTTTCGACACTGTTAGAGTAATTATCAGAAACAGATCTGCTGCCAAGGTCTTCTATTAGTTGTTTCTCCGATTCTATCGTTTGCAGTCGCAGCTGCTCTATCAAAGCCTCATTTTCCCGCTCTCTATTCTTTCGCCTGATAATAATTGCTACAAGTATGAAGATTATTAACAAAGCTGCACTTATTATAAGACCATACAGAGAGTTTCTGCGGTGCATATCCATATTCTCTAACTCAAGCGCTTTTTTATCAAACCGTTTTTCAATCCTGTATATCTCATTAGACGCGGCACTATTTACGATTCCACTTGCTAAATCTGAACTAACAAGTTTATATTGAAATGCTTTTTTATAATTTTTTTTTGCTATTTCAATTTCCGTTAGAGTCAGTAAGTCAGTCACACTATTCTCTCTGGAGTCAGAATTAAGATTAGAAACATAATTAAAATAATAATATGCAGAATCAATAATACCTAATCGTGCGTAAATACGACTAAGATCATGATAGCTCATACTCGTATTCATATATTTATCTCCATGTTTTATCACATAAAGAGCTGTCTCCTTAGATTTCTGATAAATAGTATCATACCAGATCGGCAGAGCACACGTCTGAACTCCAGTC
>CAMTOT010000212.1 GCA_947074165.1 uncultured Bacteroidales bacterium | reverse complement strand
CCCTGCGTGACAGGCAGGTATTCTAACCAGCTGAACTACCACACCGTTTGAGGTTGCTTTCAAGTTGTTTTCCTTGATTGCGATGCAAATATAGGTGGTTTATATTTATTATGCAACACTTTATTGCTTTTTTTTTTGAATGAAATTATTTAACCAAACAAAATTATTGTTGCTATTATTTGTAAATCAAAAGGTTAGTGTTTTGTGTTTTATTCCCGTTTGTTGACATTTATAATATCCCAAACTTATATTTCAGATTAAATATCAGGCAACAATCTAATATAATTTACTAGCATTTAACTTCTGCCATTGGGCACATTAATGTTAAAGGAGAAATATAAACGTAATGGTATTTTAGATTATTGATAATGTGCTATTAATGACATCGTAATAATATTACCTCAATTTTGCTTCGAATTTAAAAAACGTCAAAATGAGATTTAAAGATTTATTATTACTGCCTTTATTGCTTACATCTAACAATATACACTCGCAAGAAACAAAGTTTGCCGTCATATCTGATACGCATATCATGGCTCCTTCTTTATTAAAGAATCGAGGTGATGCGTTTGACAATTATATCAATAATGATAGAAAAATGCTATTAGAGTCGCCCGATTTGATGCAACAAGCAATCGATGGGATTATTGAAGAAAATCCACAGTTTATATTAATATCCGGCGATTTAACAAAAGATGGTGCTTACGAATCACATAAGTTTTTTATTAATCAGTTAAGTCAATTTACCAATCAAGGCATAGTTGTTTTGGTCGTTCCCGGCAATCATGATATCAATAATCCGCATGCGGTGGAATTTGATAATGAAGAAAAACAGCGTGTAAGAACTGTTTCCAAAGATGATTTCTCATTGCTTTATGCTCCATTCGGATATTCGAAAGCCATTGCCCGAGACTCACAATCGTTGAGTTATGTTTATCAGCTAAATGACTCAATACGTATTCTGGCTCTGGATGGCTGTAAATATGAACAAAACGATTTTGATAAGGATATAACTCGTCATGATGGCGTATTAAAAGATGCCACCCTTAATTTTATTCGAGAACAGGGCATAGATGCTCAGTCACAGGGCTTCCGGATGATTGCTTTTATGCATCATGGCACAATACCTCATTGGAAGTATCAGAACAAGGTGATGCCAGGATATGTGATCGATAATTGGAAGCAGGCAAATAAGCTATTTGCCAAATACAATATTGAAGCCGTCTTTACCGGTCATACTCATGCCCACGATGTAATTGCAGAAAAGCATAAAAGAAGAACCGTTTATGATATTAGTACGGGGTCAACGGTTAGTTACCCAAACCCTTATCGCATTGCTACAATAAAGGGCAACCAACTCAATATTGAAACGAGGTTTATACAAGATTTCTCAACCTATCAGGGACAAGAACCTTTCTCTTTACATTCTAAAGAATTTCTTGAATCGGGTTTTCAGCATATCATTCTAAATATGTTGCCATCTAAATTGCCTGAAGATGTAAAAACAGAGACTGCAGCGAAACTTACAAAATACATGATAGAGAACTACGAAGGTGATGAGAAATTGACCGACGAACATCAAAAAGAGATTAAGACATGTGCAAAATCAATCAAGAAACACTCCCGGCTTTGGTCTAAAGTATTTAAAGCTGTGTCTAACTCACTACTAACCGATTCTTATCCAGAAGATAATTCTTTGACTATTGAACTTTCTCACATTAAATAATTACGTATAAGGTATTAAAAGATTGAATCAAAATGAAAACAAAATTACCCCATTATTTTTTATTATGCATCTCATTATTGTTCTTCCCATTTTCGGGTATCACTATTCAGCAAGCAGCTGCAGAAGAGATCAATAAGAACAAAGTTATTTCAGGATTGATTACAGACGAAAAAGGAGAGCTTTTGCCTGGTGTGTCTGTTCTGATTAAAGGTACTACACTGGGTACTACCTCCAATCTAAATGGAGAGTTTTCATTGACTGTGCCCAACGAGAGTGCAGTAATCATATTCTCATATATAGGATATGAATCAGTAGAAAGAAAGCATGAGAATAACATGAAAGTGGTGATGAAAGAGAATAGTCATGCACTTAATGAAGTAGAGGTGACTACTCAAAAACGCACTCAGACAAGTATTGAAGTACCTGCAGCGGTAAGTGCGCTGGATGGAAATTCAATAAAAAAACTAAACCTGAATCAATTTGATCAGCTATCTGAATATATTCCGGGTGTGCAGATTCAGATTCAGAGTCCGAACAATCCGGGTTATGTGGTTCGCGGTGTGACATCAGATGATGGCGCGGCCTATGCGCAACCGCGAGTTTCGATCTTTCAAGATGGTATTTCTATTTCCAGATCTCCCGTGGTTGAGTTATTCGATATTGAGCGAGTAGAGGTCGTTAAGGGGCCACAAGGTACGCTCTTTGGTCGTGGCGCGGAGATTGGCGCAGTGCATGTGATACGCAACAAAGCAGCCAATTATTTAGCCGGAGAAGTTGCTGTAAATTATGGAACTCACAATCAACAAGGAGCAACTGGTTTTATCAATACACCTTTGGTTAAAGATAAACTTGCCAATCGTTTGGCATTCTCTTATGATGCACGCGATGGATTTATTGATAATGTCGCAGGAGGCAAGCTGAATGGTAAGAGTTCAATTGCGCTAAGAAACTCAACCCGTCTTTATTCAGGCGAAAACACTGTGATGGATCTAATTCTTGATTATCAATATGATGACTATCCGGGGACGTCGTTTAAGAGTAATAAATATGCTCCGGCCGGAGGCGATACCGATCCTAATACGTTTGCCGGTCTGGAACAAGGACGAAACTTATATATAAAAAGAAAAGTAGGTGGAGCCGGTTTTCTATTAGATCATCAATTCAATAATCATTGGACGATGTCGTCACTCACCGGATTTTGTGCTCATAAATCAACTGAGAATTTTGATGCTGACGGTACGCCTGCTCCTATCTTGTTTGCCACCGAAAAGCAAAAAGGAAGTCAGTTTAGTCAAGAGTTTCGTATCAATTATGATTCAAAGAGTCGCTTTACCGGTTTTGCGGGGGTAAGCTACTTCTATGAGAATGCACAGCAAAAAGTGATAGCGCGCTCTAATGAGCAATCACTATATCCGGCATTTGCGTCTAGTCAGATGAAAAACATCTTCAACAGCATGTTGGGTGGTGTGCCTGAGTCGATGCAACCAATGGTTGATGCATTGCTCGGTTCGATCTTTCCTGATCAGGATGCTGTAATAGACGGCAATCCTAACTATGTAACTAATCTTCCTGATTTGCGTAAGATTATTGAGCAGACAGTCTCTTCACAAATGGGTTTCCCTGTTTCGCTTGAGTTTATTCTTCGTACATTGATGGGTGATAAAACAGCGGAAGAACGCCAGGCAATTATCAGTATGATTGATGGTTATAGCAATAAAGCGTTGTTGACAGAGTATCAAGAGGAAGCAACTAATTATGGTATAAATCAGGCTGCTGAGATTTATGCTGATGGTACAATTAATATCATTAAAAATCTATCGGCTACTGTTGGTATTCGCGGTTCGTATGAACATCAAAAAAGTGGATACTATTCTCCGACACCTTCTGCTGATGGTACGTTTGGTATCTTGCTCTATCAGCCTTCTGATGGTAAATATTGGTCGTCCAAAAGCTATGGGTCATGGGTAGGCCGTGCTGCTATAAACTATTTGTTTGGGCGTAATAATATATATACAAGTGTGTCGCGTGGTCGCCGTCCGGGAGTGATAGCAGTATCTGCAAATTCAAAAGGAGAGAAAGATGTGACAATACTTAAGCCGGAAATCATAACTAGCTACGAGGGCGGAATAAAGGGTCTGTTATTCAAAGGAAAGTTGAATTATGACTTTTGTACATATTACTATAAGTGGAATAACTTCCAGACCTCCACTTTAAAAGATAACGGTGCGTTAGGACTTGTAACTGTGCCTGATGATGCAGGTAGGGCAAGCACTTTCGGTATAGAGGCTAGTTTAATATATTCTCCGGTGCGATTCTTTAATATATTTGGTAATTATAGCTATATCGACGGTAAGTTTGATGATGTAGATGAAAATGGTATAGAACAAGAATATGCAGGTAATCGTTTTCGCCTGACTCCAAAACATTCGTTTTCTGCAGGTTTAGATATTACTATTCCGGTTGGCAAGACTAAATATGCTTACCTTAGACCATCTTATTCATACAAAAGCAAAGTCTTCTTTGAAGATAATAATCGTCCTGATCTAGTGCAAGACGGATATGGCTTGGCTAACTTTACTGCCGGTTATAGAGTGAACAGAACTAAGATGTATTATGAAATTGGTGCCTTTGGTAAGAATGTGTTTGATACTAAGTATATTATTGATGCCGGTAATAGTGGAGATAATATTGGTCTTCCAACTTTTGTAGCTGGCTCGAAAAGTGTATTCGGTGTTCAGCTGAAAGTAGGGTTTTAAATTATAATGTAATATGTAAATGGGGCTGTATCGGTATAATGATGCAGCCTCATTTCTATATTATAGTAAGCACACAGAAAATAACTTACTATATAACTCATCGATTTCAAGTGTATCGAGAAATCGCATGAATCCTATAACTTTCTCGTTTAATGTTTCCATCAGATAACGTGAGCGGCATATTACGACGTTTGCTTAACAAAAGCCGTATTCAGGTAAAAACAATCACAACAGACCTTTATTCTGCCATGATGATTACAGCCAGAAAATGTTTTCCGGCTGCTCAACTTATAAATGACAGATTTCATGTACAGCAGCTTATAGTCTTAAATTTTGCTTGATCTCTAAATGTAAATAAAAAATGGGCTGTATAACAAGTTTAGTCAGTCTCTTTCTTATGCAAAAAAATGGATGATCCGCTACCTTCTCAAAAATCTCCCAACCAATACTATATATGAATCAACGGTTGCCGGAAAGTGCAACCGCTGATTCCGACTTGGGAATCAGTTGATTCCAAAGAGGGAAACGCCCGTTGCCGATATCGGCAACAGGCGTTGCACATAAAGGTTTAGTTAGGATATTTTTGATTGACCTTTCATGTATATAAGGAGGTAGCCTTTTCTATGTGGTTGAAAATTTGCAATTTACTTTGTGTAAAGACCTGTTTTTGCTTACCTCAATAACATTCATTCTTCCCGCAATATTGAGCAACAATTAAAAGAAAATATATTGTACATGTGGCTTGGTAGATGTATAAAGCCAGATTTTCGAACTTGAAAGCCTGACTAGTTTTAAAGAAAATGAAAATAATGCCTCATGCGATAATGTATTGGATTTTACGGAACGTCTGGAGATGATAAATGCAGAACTGGAGAAAAAAGAAGTTTCAAAGAAAATAAAGCAGCTACTAAGGTACAAAATGAGGCTATCTTTAGAAGGTTCAGATTGCGTGGGTTAAAAGGAGCTGAAATTGAGTTTGGCTTGGAGGTTCTTGCACATAATATGCGAAAATTAACAATAATGGGCTATGATAAGCTCGTTTTTGTCAGTTTTGAAAATATGAGAGATGTATTTCTAAGCCTATATGATAAGAATGATCATAATATAGCTGCATAGGCTTCAAATAAT
>CAMTOT010000211.1 GCA_947074165.1 uncultured Bacteroidales bacterium | reverse complement strand
AAATTCCAGGCTGAACAAGCCGAACTTGCCGGTGATTACGGTAAAGTTGCGGAGATTCGTTATGCTCTTATTGTACAGAAAGAAACTGAAATTAAAGAGATTCAGGAGCAGCTTCATGTTATGCAGGGAGAATCCGCCATGATTAAGGAGGAGGTTGACGCTGAAGATATTGCTGAAATTGTATCTCGCTGGACTGGAATTCCTGTATCTAAGATGTTACAAAGTGAAAGAGAAAAACTTGTAAATCTTGAAGCAGAGTTGCATGAGCGCGTAGTAGGGCAGCATGAAGCGATAGAAGCTGTATCAAATGCTATCAGAAGAAGCCGTGCCGGACTTGCAGATAAGAGACGTCCTTTGGGTTCGTTCTTATTCCTTGGAACTACCGGTGTTGGTAAGACCGAACTTGCTAAGGCTTTAGCTGAGTTCTTGTTTGATGACGAAAAGATGATTACACGTATCGATATGAGTGAATATCAGGAAAAATTCAGTGTTACACGTCTTTTTGGTCCACCTCCAGGATATGTCGGTTACGAGGAGGGTGGTCAGCTTACAGAAGCTGTACGTCGAAAACCTTATTCAGTAGTTTTATTCGATGAGATAGAAAAAGCCAATCCTGATGTATTCAATGTTTTATTGCAGGTTCTTGATGAAGGTCATCTTACCGATAATAAAGGCAGGCTTATAAACTTTAAGAATACCATAATAATAATGACATCAAATATGGGTTCGCATATTATCAGAGAAAAATTTGCACAAATTACTGATAAGAACCGAGAGCAAA
Organism: uncultured Bacteroidales bacterium; assembly: GCA_947074165.1. Taxonomy (GTDB): domain Bacteria; phylum Bacteroidota; class Bacteroidia; order Bacteroidales; family JAUNSR01; genus JAUNSR01. The sequence goes on along the minus strand of CAMTOT010000211.1, from coordinate 4,835 downwards.
TTATTGATGAAACTAAAGAGGAAGTTATGGGCCTTTTGAAGACTCAGATAAGACCAGAATTCCTTAATCGTATAGATGAAGTTGTAATGTTCTCTCCACTTACAGAAAGTGAAATAGGAGAGATTGTAGGACTTCAGATAAAAGGAGTAGAAAAAATGTTGGCTGATAATGATGTAAAATTAACATTAACAAAAGCTGCCACAAAATTCCTTACAAAAGAGGGGTATGATCCTGAATTTGGAGCAAGACCTGTCAAAAGAGCCATTCACAAATATCTGCTGAATAAGTTGTCAAAAGACCTGTTATCTGGTATAGTAGATAAAAACATACCTATAATTGTAGATGCAGACAAAGATGGTCTTATATTTAAAAATGCTTGATAATATATATATTTAAGCTATTTGTTTTAGTGTTTAAAAGAGCGTGTCTAACGAGGCACGCTCTTTTTTTGATATTCTTATAACAAGAGAAATTTTAATGCTTACGAGACTCTTAAAAACGCAACTTACTTTGGTAAATGAGCCTTTCCAGAGCAAGCATAACGAAGAAAATGTTAGATAACCTCTTTATATTTAAATAAAATACAGTCGGTGTTTTATTTACTTTCTATTATATTTCCAGTCAAATTCTTTAAACCGTCCGGCTTTTTAATACCATGTTTAAGTACAATCTCTGTTTGAGTCGGAAACCAGGCCCAAAATGTAGATCCTTTGTTTTCTTCAGACTCGAAACCAATCTTTCCTCCCATAGTTTCAGTTATAGCCTTACTGATTGCCAATCCTAAGCCTGTACCCTGAGATGATTCGTCAATCTTACCAAAACGACTGAATATTTTACTTTGTTTATCAATAGATATACCGATTCCGGTGTCTTTAACGAATATTTTTATACCATCATTAGCTGATTCAAATCCGATGTATACAAAACCTGATTCAGTGTATTTACATGCATTTGATATGAAATTAGTAAAAATCTGTATCACCCGGTTTTTATCAAGAGAAACATAACAGCGCTCGTAAATATTATAATCGAGCATTCTTATTTTATTATTATCAAACTTGTTCTTATTGATTGCTATTACATAATTAAACATGTCTACAAAATCAAATCGCTCGGTATGAATATCAATAGTTCCTGATTCAATTTTAGATAAATCAAGAATATCATTCACCAATCTTATAAGCATCTGATTGTTCGCATTTATTAATTTTACATATTCTTCTTTCTCAGCCGGATCATCAACATCAAGTAATAAACCGGAAAATCCAACTATCGCGTTAAGAGGGGTACGTATCTCATGACTCATATTTGCAAGAAATACAGATTTTAATTTATCTGATTTCACCGCAGCCTCTTTTGCCTCTTTCAGTTCATTTATTAGTTTGTGCCTTTCCGTTATATTATCAATTCTTATAACATAACCCTCTATCAACCCTTCGTCATTTTCTACAGGTATAGATATAGACTCATAATAACCATCTTTACCGGCATCAAATTCAGTTATGACCATACATTTATCTTTAATGCTTTTTGAGATGGGGCATCTGGTGCATGGCTCGTTATAACCAAATGTTTTATAACAGACTTCTCCTGTTTTATAATATTCTTTTACAAATGGTACAGCCTTCTTTACATTACTCCATTGCACAATAAGGTTTGTATCAACAAATATAAGACCTGACGCAATATTGTTAAGAATAAGGTCATTCTGTCTGTATAAAGATTTTAGCTCTCTTCTACTGTTTCTTAGATACAGTTCATCATGTTTTTGCTTATTAATATTAATATCAATACCATATACATACTTCATATTATTATTTAATTCAAGATAAGTTCTGCATTCCCACCATTCATACAATCCTGTATCTTCATTAATTAGTCTGTAGTGGAATATTTTTTCTCCAGAGTCTAATCCTAAAAGTTCGTTGAAGCCTGATAAGAAATATTCTCTGTCGTCTGGATGTATAAATAAAGCAAAAGATTCCAAAGTGCCGGCCTTTGAGTATGATGTAACATAGCTCTCACTGCCATAATGAATTTTTTTCGATAAAGAGTCATAATACCATATTGTAGCATTTAAAGATGGTAGAGATATAGACAATATTTTAGAATTAAGTTGAGCTTTAATCTTACTTGTCAGATCAATACGCACGGCAAGAATAGATATACTTCCGTTAATATTTACCGGACTTTTGATTAAATACGTTTCCATATAATTGCCATTCTTAAATCTTAATGTCTCATTGGTAATATACTCTTTATCTGTGTTGATTATCTCCATATCTATTTTCTTTTGCATTTCAATATCCTCAAAAATGAGGTGGTTGAAATTATCTTCTAAAATAGATGCGCCAAATGTTTTTATCGCTTCTTCATTCGCATAAGTTTGTTTTTGCAGTATAGGGTCCTTAATATATATTGGTATTGGCAGTTTATCAAGTATCTTTCTCAGTTTTGCTTCGCTGCGACTTATCTCACTATTGCTTTCTATTAATTTAAGATTTGATTTTTCAAGTTGACTCTTAGTCTCAATCTCCTCTGTGACATCTTTTCTGATACCAGCAAATCGAAGAGTATCATTTTCTTCATCAATTTTAGATATATTATATTTAAACCATCTCCACTGATTTTCCTTATTAATCCTGAATATTGCTGTTTCTAATACAGATATTTTGTTAGTTAATCGATATAAACATTCTTTTAATATGATAACATCGTCACGATGTGTGATCTCAATTAACTGGTCTAATGAGATTTCATCTCCGTCAATTAAGTTTTCACCCTGTATGCTTGTGAAAATTAATTTTTTAGTATCATAAATCCAAGCTTCCATGTCGCCGGCTTTAAGCGCGAGGGCAAGTTTGTTCTTAAGATCCAGTATCTCTTTTCTACTATTATATAACTCTGTAATATCATTATAAATTGAAATATAACCTTTGAAAGACTCTTCCCCATCAAACAATGGTGAACACTTTACATCAAAGACCTCGCCGTGAGGTTGTGAGTCGTCAAGATATTCATTTAGTTCTCGCGACAATTCTTTATGCGTAACTATATATGATGAAGTCGACGAATTTTCCAATGACTCGATTACACTATCTACTGCGAAATCTAATTTTAAGGCATTTATCTTGCCAATTCCCTTAAAATCAGATTTCATGCCGACTAATTTTCTCTGATAATTGTTTGTGTCCTGTAAAATTCCATTTCTGTCATAAAAATTCATACCTACAGGCATATTATTCTTAAGGGTCTCTAAGAGTTCAAGCTGCTCTTTTATTTTATTTTCAAAATTGTGTTTCTCTGTAATATCTTTCTGGATCCCGTATAATGCCACGGCATTGCCGTGGCTGTCTTTTGATACAGATACCGTAATTTCACATGGTGAAAATGTATCATCATTTTTATAATTTATATTAGCAATAATAGTATTCTCAGAAACACTTCTATTTAAAATAGAATTTATAAATCTCATTCTGTCAGAATCAGCCACCATAATGAGAAATTCCTTTAATCCAATATTCTTGTAATTAGAGAATCCCTGCATGATATGAATTTTCTTATTTTTAATATCATAATTCCAGGCGTGAAGATTTCCACTCTGAAGGGCAAGGTCTAAACTTTCAATTGTTTCTTTTTGATCAACAATCTTTTTTCTTTGTAATGTTTCATCTTTTCTGGAAAAAAGTATTTTAGTTACCTTCCCGGTCTTATCTTTTATCCCATTAAGCACAATTGAGTAATAGTTATAATCAGAGGTATCTTCATCAAAAATTCTTACGCAATAAGACGCCGACTCAACCTCCCCGGATAAAATATTATTTAAATTATAACTATATATATGTTCATCCTCAGGATGTATGTTTTTCATTCGGTCATCTAATTTGATATCCGTTTCCGCAAAACCGTTGCTTTTTAGAATTTGCACATTAGATGACTGTAATTCATGTAAATAAATATCAATCTCAGAGTTTTCAAGCAACATTCTGATTGATTTCAATAGTGAGACTATCGAGTTTTTAGCCTTAACGACTTCTTCAATTGCTTTTTTTAATCTGATTTTATAAATTACGTATATTAAGACAGCTAACAATACTAATAAAATACTTATCAATATTATTATAAAAAACAGTTTGGCTATCTTATCATTTCTTTCCTTGACTGACCATTTTTGTTTTATAATATCAAATGAACCATCGTTCTTTAAATTGTTCATAGCGCTATTCATCTCACTTATGAGATCTTTGCTTTTTGATGCAAAACGTAATCCTGTATTTGGTAAATTAGTGTCGTAAATATGGAGATTAGTTATCTTGTTGTGATATATAAAACTGTTTACAAGCAATCTATGACATATAGCTATATCCACCTGGTCATTTAATATCAATTCAATCGAATTATATTGATTTACTGTCGTAATAAGCTGGAATAAGATGTTTTCTTGTATGTTTTTAAAGAAACTATACGCGAAAGTATGGGTTGATACAGCAATTTTTCTGCCGCTTAAAGATTTCATGTCAAATGTGAAGTCGTCATCCTTAGTGATGCAAACATAATCTGTAGTCATATATAAGTCGCTAAAGAAAATGCTATCGCTATAATTTTGCGAGTATGAAACGCATGTTATAATGTCTGTTTCGTTATCATTAAGCTCATTAACATTATCTACTATAATGCCCAACTTTATAGTGTAATCTTTACCTAACTCTTCCATTATCGCTTTTATAACATCGACTGAAAAACCGCTGGGATTGTTGTTGTTGTCAAGAAATTCAAACTGTCCCCTGGTAGATCGGAAGAGCACACGTCTGAACTCCAGTCACCGCTCATTATCT
>CAMTOT010000210.1 GCA_947074165.1 uncultured Bacteroidales bacterium | reverse complement strand
AATAATCTCATATTCACCATCACCTGTTACATCTCCGACACTTGCGTCATTGGCAGTAAAGGTAAAAGCTTCGCCTGATGGGGTTGTTCCTCCCGCAGGCTGATCAATAGGTATTTCAAGATAGCCGAATTTAGAATTAGCAACCCATGTAAACACTTGCGACATATCCTCCCTATCGACAGAATCAACAACCGGAACAACTTTATAAACCGCGTCCTTGGTCATCGAGTAGTTTTTATCAATAAAAGATGTTTTTGATGTACTACCTATGAATGAGCCATCTTTATATATTTTAAAAGAAATATCAGCAGGATCAGATGAAAGATATCTCCATGTAAGAAAAACTCTTGTATTATTTTGTCTGACTGCTACAAGCCCTCTTCCAAGTTTCTCTCGCTGCATCTGAGTAAAATCATAATTTGAATGTGCCGTGGCAGTACTTATACTGCCGGCACACAAAAAAGATAACATCAGAATAGAAGCTCCAATATTTTTATATTTCATGCTTATACTTTTAAGTTATTCATAGAATGGTAAAAACCAATTTTCCTCTACGCTGAAATCTGGCATCTGACGACCATTTTTATTATATTTTCCAGTCATAATATCCTGCATATAACCATTGCCGTTTTCTCCGTTCACATTCATACGATGAGCGACTCTTACAAGATCAGGGAAACGATGCCCTTCAAAAGCACACTCAAGAGCTGCCTCATCAAGTATAATCTTTTCCATTAGAGATATAGAGTCTCTGACAGATGTACACTCCGCAAGTGTTTTACCATTAGCAAATTCCGAACTTTCTTTTGAGACCAAAGTCACACGTCCCCTGATACCTCTGTTTGTTCTCCACGGTTCTCGTCTGTATCCGTATTTTGTACCGGATTCAGTCCATGAGCAAGCAAAATAATATGGCTCAGGATTATCTAATATCAGATAACCGCCATCTGTAGTACCATAAGTATTTCGTAGTCCCTGATTTAGCAAAGCGTAAGCCAATTTTGGATTTCCTGCTCTGTTTACAGCTTCGGCGTAACGAAGATGAACAAGAGGCGCTCTGTAAAGGAATAATCGACCTGATTTTACATAAGGTAATTCTGGACTATACTGATAAAGATATTTTGATATAATATTTCCCTCTTCCGATGACATATAAGAGGAATTCTCTCCACGTCCGTCAAACGTAAATCCATTAGTCATTTTCTGTCTTCCCCAAAGATTCTCAACAGCGTAATCGGAAGGTCTTAGTTGATAATTACCACCTTTGGATTTAGGAGCAAATAAGTCAATAAACGGATATGTCGGAGCGTAAGCCTCATCGTAACTCATTGTCCAGACCCACTCATAAGGCACTCTTCTTGCACTCATCTTATCAGAGAAAATATCCACCCACTGATTATTATAGCTCAACGCGTCATCTCCATGATAACGAAGGAAAAATATTTGATAATAGGTATTTGAATTTTGTGTTGAGGTACTCCATGTATCCACACCGTTTACTTTCATTTTCAAATAGTTGGCAGTAGCACTAGCGTCATTATCTGTATTCATTATAACCTTATACTGCATTGCAGCAAGCTCATAATAAGACTGTTTATCTGTATCGTTGGCTCTCCATAGATAAAGATCTCCGAGTAAAAGATGTTTATTTATAAAATAATATGACAGATTATATCCATCAAGTGTATTCTGAATAAGTGGAGACTCAGCGTAGGCATCAAGCATAACAGGTTTTCCTGTTATAGTATTGGCTGTCATTGATTCGATCATCTTATCCAATATCTCATTTATACCCAAATAACTATCTTTACCAATCTTTTTCATATCCTCTACAGTTATAATCGGATCAGTTATATAAGGCACCTTACCAAACTGAGCTATAAGCTGAAGATATACATAGCAACGCATCGCAAGAACATCTGAGTATCTTTCCAAAAACTGGGTTTCATTAAGACGATTCTTCTGATACATTATCTCAAAATTTGCCAAAACATCATTGCAGTTAGATATTACTGAATAATATGGCGTTGGATCTGCAAAAGAGTTTGACTGAGATGGTTTATTTGCGTCAATTTCCTGTAAGTGGATATCTGAATTAACAGTAAGATCCATCAAATCACCTCTAAGCTCATTAAGTACTACCATCTGTCCTGCCATTCTCATAAAAGATGAATAAACGCCTAGCACGGCATTATCAGCGTCAGCAGAACTTTGATAGTGTTTCTCATATTCAAGAGCATCATCAAGATCCGCGTCAATACAAGAGGTTAGATGAAGGCCTCCAAGAAGCAGCAGAGCTGACAAATATTTAATATTTTTCATAATACTTTCAGTTTTAAATCATTACAAACCTATTTTCACACCAATATAAAATGTACATGCATTTGGTGTCGAATAAGCATCAATACCATAAGTAAGAGGGTTGGTTGATGAGCAAATAACCTCTGGATCATAACCTTTATACTTAGTCAATGTAAACAAGTTTTCTGCGGCACCATAAACCATCAAATCTGAGAATATATTTGATTTAAGAGGCACATTATATGAAAGTGTTACATTTTTAAGTTTGAAGTATGAACCGTCCTCAATCCATCTGTCAGAAAAACTACTATTGCCCATTGGATCTCCATAAGAAAGTTTAGGCATATCCGTAACCTGACCTTCCACTCTCCATCTGTTAAGTGTAGCCTGAGTCTGATTCTCCCATCCGCTCATTGACTCCAGGTTTTGTCTTGTATAGTTATAAATATCATTACCCAACGAGTATCTGAAAAGAGCGGAAAGATTAAATCTTCCAAAACCAAAACTTGTACTTACAGTACCAAATAGATCCGGATTAGGATTACCAATCACCTGCATATCGTTTTCATCAATAATACCATCTATAGTTTTTTCTACAAATCGGACATCTCCCGCTGTATAAGCCACCTTTTGAGTACCAATCATTTTATATAAACCTGCGTCTGCAGCTTCTTTATTAGTAGAATAGACTCCGTCTGTTTTATATCCGTAGAATACACCTAACGAATTACCAACCTGTGTCCTAACCATTCCGTCAGCTACAGAAGTGTTGAAGTCCCCCGTTTTAAGATAAGTTACCTTATTTTTGTAATGTGAAGCTGAAGCGGCTATATCCCATTTAATATTCTTTGTATTTATAATTCTCATTGAAAGGGATAAATCAACTCCTTTATTCTCCATTTCTCCACCATTATCTATATACTTAGAAAAACCGGTAAAAGACTTAGCATCAGAATAAATAAGTAGATCTGTTATCTTATTTTGATAAAAATCTGCGCTCAGTGTAAATGCTTCATTAAAAAATGACAAATCAACCCCAACTCCGTATTTTGTACTTAGCTCCGGTTTTAGGTTTTCATTTACGATATTACCTCTGACAAGCCCATAGTTTCCAAGGAAATTCTGTGCTACATAATATCTTTTTGCCGAATAGTTACCTATACCGTCATTTCCTGATTGAGTAAAGTTTGCGCGAATTTTAAGCATATCTACAAAATCAGCATTAAACCAACTTTCTGATGAAACAAGCCATGCTGCCGAAACAGAAGGATAGTACTGGAATGCCGAGATTTTATCTCCATATCTCGAAGAAGCATCCATTGAGAAAACTGCATCAATAAAATATTTGTTACGAAGAGAATAGTTGATATTCGCATAATAAGCAAGCCAATTCCAATTTCCCAACGAACCACCAGTTTGAAATAATTTATTTGAACCTGATCCTATAGATGTATAATAATTGCTTGAAGAGTTAAATCCTTTTCCATAATCATTCTCTGCTCTGCTAGTAAGATAACGAAACCCGAGAGTACCATTCAGTCTGTGATCATGAGAGAATTTCTTTGTGTAAGTTAATCTTGTCTCATCAAATAATGAGAATAATCTTTCTACCCTGTGTTGCTGCATATTAGTCACAGCTGCCAGCGCGATATCAGAATAAGGAATACCACCTGTCGGATAAAAAATCTTCTCTCTCTCTTTGTTAAAGTCTACACCAAAATTAGTTGACAGTGTCAGATTTTCAGCAATATTCCAGTTAGCGTCCATATTACCGATAAAACGATAAAATGAATTCTCTGCTGTAATGTTATCAGTAACTACACTTGGATTTGCAAGACCAAACCAATCTACATCTTCATAATTAGGAGATGCATGATTCTCTTCATTTATCACATTGCTTGTCATAAACTGAGGTTTGACTGAGGCTGAGTACATTGGATTAAGAAACGATGCCACTCCTTCATTTGCAAGGTTCTTTTTTCCATATATGAAACTCATATTTGTCTTTACTTCCAGCTTTGGTGAGAACTTAATCCCGGTATTGATACGTGCATTGAAACGATTATAATCTGTCCCTTTTATTACACCTTCTTTTTGTAAGAATCCTAATGACAATCCGTAAACTGCCACCTCATCACCTCCGGACACGCCCAATGAGTATTGAGTCTTCATTGCTTCCTGAAAAATCTCATCTTGCCAGTCTGTATTTTGGTTATATTTATAGTATTCAGTATTTCCACTGTATCCCCAGTTTTCAAGAACCGGTTTTTGTGTATTTACAAAAGGTAAATTCTGTATTTCACTTACAGAGTATCCTGCACTTTTTGCCATTTCGGTAAGATAACGCCTCGAATCAGTAGCATTTAAAACCGGTAGTTTTTCCGGTTGAAGATTCATGCCGGCAAGAACCTCTACATTAATTTTTGTAGTAAGATCTTTTACATCTTTTGTTTTAATCAATACTGCGCCATTAGCACCTTTAACGCCATAAATAGCAGTCGCGTCTTTAAGTACTGATATCTGATCAATATCTTTTATATTAATAGCACCCATTGGCGTTGAGATATATCCTTCAACCAAAGACGACCCAAACTGAGCATTTTCAATCACCATCCCGTCAATAACCAACAGTGGTTGATTATTGGCATAAATAGAATTAAATCCACGAATAAACATATTAGCTCCCGAACCTTCCATTCCTGAACGTGAGATAACATTCATGCCAGAAGCGGTTATTGCAAGTTGCTCAGGCATATCCGCAACTACAGTCTCCTTATTATCATTAAAGAATGAGATTGAAGATGTAAGATGGCTATTATTAACAGCTCCCATAGGTGTAAGAACATCCTTATATACAGAGTTCTTAAAAGATTCATCCTGTAAACTAATAGTTATCTCTTTTTTACCTCTTAAGGAGATACGTTTGCTCTGATATAGCGGACTATTTACTTCAAGCTCTACATTATAAGATGGAACCTTTAGTGTAAATGTACCTGTCTCATCTGTCATAGCGGAACTAACTCCATTAACGCTTACGCTGACACCGGCAAGAGGCGAATTAGTAGCTAAGGATACTACCCTTCCTGATATTTCTGTTGTATTTTCCTGTGCTTTTACAGAAAGAGCAGGACCACTAAGGCATAATGTCGATAATAATATAGTTTTTATCTGTTGTTTCATAATCTTAGAATTTGAGTAGTAGATTAATCTTCGTCATCAATGATAGGTGAAAAACGAATGTAATCAAGGAATATAAATCCGTTTACCTGATTCGAAGCCGCATCAGAGCTAACCGAATTTGTAACCATCAGGTCTAT
>CAMTOT010000209.1 GCA_947074165.1 uncultured Bacteroidales bacterium | reverse complement strand
CAAGAGATCCCATTCCACGATAAGATTTAAACTTACGACCGTTATAAATGATAGTTTCACCCGGAGATTCCTCAACACCTGCAAGAAGACCACCAAGCATAACACTGTATCCGCCTGCCGCGATAGCCTTAACGATATCACCCGAATAACGGATACCACCATCGGCAATCAAAGGAACACCTGTACCTTTAAGAGCTTTAGCTACATCATACACCGCAGAAAGCTGTGGCATACCAATACCTGCAACTACACGTGTTGTACAGATTGAACCAGGTCCGATACCAACTTTCACAGCATCAGCACCAGCCTCAACAAGATATCTAGCAGCATCTCCGGTTGCAATATTACCTACTACAACATCAATCTGTGGATATTTTGTTTTTACTTTTTTCAATACCTCAACAACTCCTTTAGAGTGTCCGTGAGCAGTATCGATAACGATAGCATCAACTCCGGCTTCAACAAGAGCATCAACTCTCTCAAGTACGTCACCTGTCACACCTACACCGGCAGCAACACGAAGACGACCTTTTGAGTCCTTACATGCAAAAGGTTTATCTTTTGCTTTTGTTATATCTTTATATGTAACAAGTCCGATAAGTTTACCGTCTTTGTCAACAACAGGTAATTTTTCTATTTTATGCTCCTGAAGGATATCAGCAGCAGCTTCAAGATCTGTAGACTGATTTGTAGTAACGATATCTTCTTTAGTCATTACATCATCAATCTTTTTTGTCATGTCTTTCTGAAAGCGAAGGTCACGGTTTGTAACAATACCTACAAGGTGACGCTCATCATCAACAACAGGAATACCACCGATTTTATATTCAGCCATAAGATCAAGAGCATCTTTAACTGTCGAACCGCGCTTAATTGTTACAGGATCATAAATCATACCATTCTCTGCACGTTTTACAATCTGAACCTGTTTTGCCTGATCAGCTATACTCATATTCTTGTGTATCACACCGATACCACCTTCACGAGCAATAGAAATAGCCATTTTAGCCTCTGTCACAGTATCCATGGCGGCAGAAACGATAGGCACATTAAGTGTAATATTTCTCGAAAATTTTGTTGATAGATTGATGTTGCGGGGAAGAACTTCGGAATAAGCCGGGATTAACAGAACATCGTCAAAAGTTAATCCGTCTGTTACTACTTTGTCTGCAATAAATGACATATTTGGTATGTTTAAAATTTTATTGCGTGCAAATATAGTAAGTAAAAATGAATTAATATAAGTCGTTATATAAAAAAAACAAAAAAAACATTTGCAATAACATTTTTTCAGAACTCATCAAACAAAAAATAGCATCAGATGAAAACCTGATGCTATTTTTTATTTTGATTTATTTTATCAATTCCCCATTTCTGAAAGGAATTTAATTCTGACAAGGCGAATTTCCTCTTCTGTATAATCGCGTCCAAGCTCTTGGATGGCTTCCTCAAGATCATCTGTTTCAGCTTCTTTGAAATATTCAAAGATATCATCCACATGATCATCATCCATTATCTCATCAAGGAAATAATCTATATTAATTTTTGTTCCTGAGAAAACGATAGCCTCAATCTCATCAAGGAGATCAGTAAACTCAAGTCCCTTAGATTCCGCAAGCTCATCAAGCGCGATTTTTCTGTCAATACCCTGAATAATCGAAACTTTCATTTTCGATTTATTAGCTACAGTACGCACTCTCAAATCTTCCGGACGATCAATCTCATTCTCCTCACAGTGAGTTTTAATAAGCTTGACAAAATCCTCTCCATAGCGTTTAGCCTTTCCGGCTCCTACTCCCGGTATATTCTGAAGTTCATCTATAGTCACAGGATATGTAGTAGCCATCGCCTCAAGAGACGGATCCTGGAAAATAACATAAGGAGGAAGATCCAGTTTTTTTGCAATCTTCTTACGAAGATCCTTAAGCATATTAAACAGCTGTTCATCGGCAGCTCCTGCACCGGCAGACTGGATTTTTGGTTCATCTACTTCACCTTCCTCTTCATCTTCCGTTACAATTTTAAAAGAAACCGGTTTTTTAAGGAATTGCTGACCTGATTTAGTAACCTTCAGTAGTCCATAATTCTCAATATCCTTATCCAAATATCCGGCAACAAGCGCCTGTCTGATTACAGTATTCCATAAGCTTTCATCTTCTTTCTGTCCGCAACCGAAAACATCCAGCTCATCATGCTGATAAGAGACAATCTCATCGGTCTCTTTACCTTTTATTACGTCTATAACGTAATCTGACTTAAATTTTTCTTTCAATGCGATTACCGTATCGATAACCGTACATAATAGTTCTTTAGCTTCCACTTGTTTCTTTGGATTTAAACAATTGTCACAATTTCCACAATTTTCTTCCTTATACTCCTCACCAAAATAGTGTAAAAGAGCCTTTCTCCTGCATAATGATGTCTCCGCGTATGCCGCAGTCTCCATCAAAAGCAGTTTTCCTATTTCCTGCTCTGCAACAGGTTTACCTTGCATGAATTTTTCTAATTTCTGCAGATCCTTATATGCATAAAACGCAATACATTTTCCTTCTCCACCGTCGCGACCGGCTCTACCTGTTTCCTGATAATAACCTTCAAGACTTTTCGGTATATCGTAATGTATTACATATCTTACATCCGGCTTATCAATCCCCATTCCAAAGGCAATCGTTGCAACAATAACATCTACTCTTTCAAAAAGAAAAGAATCTTGATTATTACTTCTCATACTAGCATCCATCCCTGCGTGGTAAGCAAGTGCATTAACACCATTAGCACGCAATATTTCAGCCAATTCTTCTACTTTTTTTCTGCTAAGACAATAGATAATGCCAGACTTACCTTCCTGTGATTTGATATATTTTATAATATCCTTATCTACATTAATAGTCTTAGGACGAATCTCGTAATATAGATTTGACCTATTAAAGGAAGACTTAAAGACAGTCGCATTAAGCATCCCAAGGTTTTTCTGAATATCATGCTGCACTTTCGGTGTTGCCGTCGCAGTCAAAGCAATAAGAGGACGTTGTCCTATTTCACTTATGATAGGACGGATACGTCTATACTCGGGTCTGAAATCATGTCCCCACTCCGAAATGCAGTGAGCTTCATCTACTGCATAAAATGACACATTAATCTGTTTCAGAAACTCTACATTTTCCTCCTTAGTAAGGGATTCGGGTGCCACATAAAGCAATTTTGTTTTGCCTGAAATTATATCTTTCTTAACCTGATCAACCGCGCTTTTATTCAATGAAGAATTGATAAAGTGTGCTACTCCGTCATCTTCACTAAAATTACGCATGGCATCTACCTGGTTTTTCATTAACGCTATAAGAGGAGATATAACAATAGCTGTTCCCTCCATTAATAATGAAGGCAACTGATAGCACAGAGATTTACCACCACCAGTAGGCATCAACACAAATGTATCATTGCCACTGAGCAGATTCTCTATAATAGCTTCTTGATTTCCTTTAAACGTATCAAAACCAAAGTGTTTTTTAAGCCCCTCAGTAAGATTAATAGGTTTCGTCATAAACAATTTTTTTTTCATATCCGGCTGTATGTCACCTTCCGGCTCTATATGTAAACAAAGGTATATAGTTAAGCAATATTTCCCACTATTTTAGAATATTTTTAGCATATACACCTTTAATTCACGTCTGTTATATTGCGTTAATCCTGGCGCAGCCTATCCATATTGGCCTTACCTAATTTTTCTTTGGCATAATCAAGAGTGATATGCAAATTTTTCTCTCCAGTTGATGGCATTTCAAACATAGCGTCCATCATTATTGATTCTGCTATTGAGCGAAGACCTCGAGCTCCAAGCTTAAATTCAAGAGCCTTTTCCACAATATAATCAAAGACCTCTTCGTCAAACTGAAGATCAATATCATCCATTTTAAACAGTTTAATATACTGTTTTACAATTGAGTTCTTAGGCTCTGTCAATATACGTCTTAACGTATCCTTATCAAGAGGATTTAAATATGTAAGAATAGGAAGACGTCCTATAATTTCAGGAATCAAACCAAATGACTTAAGGTCTGTAGGAGTAATATACTGCAATAAATTCTCTACATCAATATCCTTGCGTCCTGCGGCAGCTCCATAACCCACAGCTCTTGTGTTAAGGCGTTGAGCAATCTTTCTTTCAATACCATCAAAAGCACCACCGCAAATAAATAAAATATTTTTTGTATTTACCGGTATCATTTTTTGGTCAGGATGTTTTCTACCACCTTGTGGTGGTACATTTACAATCGATCCTTCAAGCAGTTTTAGCAATCCCTGCTGCACACCTTCTCCACTTACGTCTCTGGTGATTGACGGGTTATCACCCTTTCTTGCTATCTTATCAATCTCATCAATAAAAACAATACCCCTTTCAGCGGCATCGACATTATAGTCTGAGGCCTGCAACAAACGCGTTAGTATACTTTCAATATCCTCCCCTACATATCCGGCCTCCGTGAGAACGGTTGCATCAACAATAGTGAATGGCACATGTAAACGGTTAGCTATAGTACGGGCAAGAAGTGTTTTTCCTGTACCCGTGCGTCCAACCATAATAATATTGGATTTCTCAATCTCCACATCATCCTCAGTCACATCCTGAAGCAAACGTTTATAGTGATTAAAAACCGCAACAGAAAGATATTTTTTCGCATCATCCTGTCCTATTACATATTGATCAAGATAATTTTTAATCTGCTGTGGAGCCGGAAGATCTTTTTTAGTAAATCCGAGTTTCCCCGGTTTTGTTTTTGATTTCGGAAGTGAATCCTTTACAATGTCATAAGCCTGATCCGCGCACTGATCACAAATATTACCGGATACACCAGCTATTAATAGTGATACTTCGCTTCTGCTTCGGCCACAAAAACTACATTTATCTGAAACTTTAGCCATTATTTATTTTTATTTTTTCGCTCGTACAAGCACCTCATCAATCATCCCGTATGCTTTAGCTTCTTCTGCTGTCATCCAGTAATCTCGATCTGAGTCCTTCTCTATTCTATCAAACGGATTATGAGAATGTTCCGCAAGTATAGTATAAAGCTCGTGTTTAAGTTTTTGTATTTCTCTAACGGTAATCTCCATATCTGAAGCCTGCCCTTGCATACCACCCATTGGCTGATGTATCATAACTCTAGAGTGTTTTAACGCAAAACGCTTTCCTTCAGCACCAGCCGCAAGAAGCACCGAAGCCATAGATGCTGCAATACCCGTACAAATTGTAGAAACATCACTTTGAATATATTGCATTGTATCATAAATCCCAAGGCCTGCGTAAACAGAACCACCTGGTGAATTTAGATATAATGAGATATCCTTACCCGGATCTGATGAATCAAGAAACAATAATTGTGCCTGAATAACATTGGCAGAATAATCGTTTACATCGGTACCCATAAATATAATCCTATCCATCATAAGACGAGAGAACACATCCATCTGCGCAACATTCAGCTGTCTTTCCTCTATAATTGTTGGAGATATATAGCTGCTATTCACACGCATATACTGATCCAATGCATTCCCATTCATGTTAAGGTGCATTGTTGCAAACTTTCTAAATTCATTCATAATAATATATATTAATTGTCAATGCTTCTTTAAGTTTTGGAAGATCGGAAGAGCGTCGTGTAGGGAAAGAGTGTACGTCCTGGTGTAGA
>CAMTOT010000208.1 GCA_947074165.1 uncultured Bacteroidales bacterium | reverse complement strand
ATATTACCACAATACCCCATTACGCTTACACCTGATGTAGCATCAAGCATACGGCAAAACTTACGGCTCATTTCGCTTCTGTCGTCATCTATAACTATCACCGGTAGTTCGCGAAGAGTCTGAGGGTTGTAAATAAGAGAATAAAGAAACGGATATCCGAACGGTATAAGAAACAGATATATCATAACTCCTGCATCTTTGAAGATCTTGCGAATCTCCTTTCTCCATATATAGGCAATATCTCTCATATTATATATGTTTTTTAATCAGAGTTTATATATCTGTTCGTAATAAGCTTTTTTCAGACGTGGCATTAAAGGAAATGATATGGTAAAAAACAGGACTAAAGCAAGATAGTGGTAAAGAGAATACCATATTGACAATCCGTTGAGAGCCTGATTTGAATATATCATAAAATAATGGCGTATGGGATACAGCATGCTTATAAATCTCAGAGGCGCGTACATAGCCATCGACGGTAAAGACATACCTACTACGGAAAATGCCAGAACACCATATAATGACGCTGAACTCATGCCTAATCTTAGAATAGGAATTGTACCAAGCATGAATACTCCGATTGACTGACATGCTGTGACCATAAGGAATGTAGCGAGAAGCATATGCCATAAGGCCGTATTGAGGGGGAATTGAAGAATTCCCCATAGGTAGAGATTTATACACCATCCCATTAGTGTGAAAATAAATGTCTGAGGCAAGAGTGTGAAGACAATGAGTCTGAACATTGATTTTTTTGCGATAACGAGTAAACGTCTGCTTGTGTGATTTTTAATTTTTACCCCCAGAGTATAAACAGTGACAAGTAATATCATCAATTGTAAAACAGCAGGTACAAATACATTGCATATATATACCGAATAATTGACCCAGGGATTACCAAGTGGGTTTACGTCAAGTATTATAGGTTGTAGTACCGAGTTGTATTGATATGGATAATATCCGTCCTTCTGTTCTAATACTGTTTTTACCGCGTTGCCGTTAGCCAGGACTCCGCTCATTTTAAGCGCTTTTGAAGAGAATAAACCTGGTACATAATATGCCTCATTTGAGAAAAAACCTATTTCCGGAGTTTTGTTGGATGTAAGATCTCTTTCGAAATTCTCGGGAATCTGCATGAACGCGTAGATCTTATTCTCTTTAATATATTGATTTGCCTGATAGAAGCTTTCAAGATCAGCTACTACATCAACCTCACTCATAGAGTCTAGATTGCGAATAAGCGAACGTGATGTCTTGCTCCTGTCATTATCAACTACACCTATAGGAAGTCGTTGAGGAGAACCTGAATACATTAAGAAGGTGAAAAATAAAGCACATATAATCGGAACTACAAGCATACACAGAAGATAGGTAGGACTTGATATAAGTTGCTTGAGCCCTAAAATCAATAGTCTTTTATTACCTTTCTCTATAGCCATATATGCCGAATTGAATTAGTCTTTCTTATCATAAATAACAGTCATGCCTGGTCTTAAACCCTGGATATTCTCTTTGGGACGCATTCTTACCTCAAAGGTTTTAGCGTCGTATGTACCGGTAGCTTTAGTTGCTCTCCATATTGCGTAAGAACCGAGATTCTTTATATAATAGATTTCCATCTCTACTTTCTCATTATTAAGAGCGGGGATTCTTACGTGTTTAGTCTGATGCATTTTAAAGTATTTCAATGCTTCTTCCCTTACGTTGAAGCTAATCCACATGTCGAGATTATTCTGAAGACTCATAATTGGTGAACCTGCTCCTACCAATTCCCAGTATTGAGGATAGACCTGTGTTATTTCGCCGTCTATAGGAGCTATGAGGTGAGAATCAGCAAGCACTGCGTTTACCTGTTCTATGCCGGCTTTAGCTGCTAATACAGTTGATTTGGCCATCTCTTTATATTGCTTACGGGCACCTTCAACGGCTATGTCATATTGTGCTTTTGCCGCTTGCTGATTAGCGAGTGAGACTTGGAATCCGGCTTTGGCTTCATCTCTTTTCTGTTCGCTTATTACCCCCTGCTCGTAAAGATTCTCCATTCTGTCGTATGTCTTTTTAGCGATGTTTTGTGCCGCTATAGACTTTTGCCATACCTGATTAAGAGCATATATCTCCTGTTTGCGGGCACCTGCATCGACAAGGTTTTCTTGTGCAGAGGCGGTTTGTTCCTGGGCTTCCACCTGATTGAGCTTTGCTTCAGCCTGAGCCGAAAAGATAGAAGCGAGAGTATCTCCTGCTTTTACCAGGTCTCCCTCTTTTACATAAAGCTTGGCTATGCGTCCGGCCAGCAAACCGGAAATGCGAGTGTAATTAGCCTCGGCCTGTCCCTGAAATATATCGTCTTTAGGCCTTAGTATTATTAGTCCGGCTACAATAATAATAATTACAGCAAGTACCACTGTACCGAAAGCGAAGAAGATAGTTCTGTTGTTTTTCTCTAATTTGTCCATAATGTAGAGTCAAAAAGATTTTATTCTAATAAATTCTGTTGCCTATAGCCATGTTGTAATAGATATCGCTTAATCTGACATTAATCATAGCATCGACTAACTCACTATTAGAAAGGAGCCATGCCGTTTGCGCCTCTAATACGTTTTGGGTGGTAAGTACTCCCTCTTGAAATCCTAATTGAGCATTTCTGAGGTTTTCGTCAGCTTTATTAATATTCGTTCTTGCTGTAATCAGTGTCTTTTCATCTTGTGAAAGATTAAAAGCGGCACTTCTTACCTGCAGTGTAATCATCTCCTTAGCCTCAGCTTCCTCCCACTCACTGATAAGAACTTGTGATTTTGCTGCATTTACTTTATTAGTGTGTTTCCCCCAACTCCAAACAGGCATTTTTAATGAAACACCGACAGAGAATCCTCCTTTAAAATTCTTTTCAAACCCATTGAATAAATTCGGGTTTGTAATAGAATAAGTCCCTAACAGTCCAATCTGAGGAAGAATCTCCGCGCGCTCAAGAGCAACCTGTTTTTTTCGTATTTTTGTTGCAAACGACAAGCTCCTTAGCTCATCTCTATTGGCAAAAACATTAGCCATATCTATTTTGTTTATGCTTTGCTCGCAATTAAACTTATTTATATTATCATTTGCTTCGTCAAGAGTTATTATGTCTGTGTCGAGTGGCAGACCGCATAATTTAGCCAGAGACATACGGGCAAGTACTATCCCGTCGGATACTTTTTGCAGCATTACATTAGCCTCGTTTTGCTTTACTTCTACTGTAAGCTGATCTGATTTGGTGGCTACACCCTGAATAAGCATCTTGTTTACATTGTCAAGCAGTTGATTGATATATTTAATATACTCTTCTGCCACTGCTTTCTTCTTAGTTAATGACACTACAAGCCAGTAAGCCTTGTCGGTATCCATGGCTATTTTTTGCTTCTGAGTGTCATACCGGCTTTCATTGAGCATCTCATAGTACTTTGTTATCCTGTAATAAGCCGCTATCTTGCCTCCCATGAATATTGGCTGCTCAAGTACCACCATTCCTGCGAATATATTGTGTATATCGACGTGATTTATATCCTGAAGTACCTCTTCAATATTTTTCATCTCAAGCAGCGATGGGAGCAGATCGGGATTATTTTTCATTACATAATCGCTCAATACGGCAACGGACCCGCCAATGCCGGTTCCAAGTTTCTCTACATTCTCATCAGACATAAGCTGTAAATCGCGGCTATTATACATGTAGGTGCCGGCCACGCTGAGTTGAGGCAAAAAGTTTGCTCTTGCGCTACGCTTAGTGTAGTCGCTTTGGCGTATTCGTTCATTATAGATTTTGAGTGTCTTATTATTTTTTAGAGCAAGTTGACGACACGAATCAACTGAAAGCACAATAGGCTGTGCATAAATACTCACTGAGATAACGTAAAAGAGTATCAAGAGTAAATTTTTCATACAAAAACATTGTTTTACACAAAACGTATTAAAAGAGGGTTTTGTTTAAAAAAAAAGAGATACCCCGATATGGGATATCTCTTCAGATTGTATGTTATTTCTTTGTTACCAAAGATTAAGAACGCCTACTGCGATAAGTAAAATATAACCAAGGACAAGTCCGATAAGACCGACAATGATACCTATTTTTTGCATATCACTCTGCTCAATAAGACCTGTGGCATGAGCAAGAGCGTTAGGAGGAGTACTGATAGGAAGCATCATTGCAAGTGATGAAGCAACAGCAATACCGATAAGTAAAGTCTGGTTGCCGCCAACCGGGAATAAAGTCTCTCCCATACCTATGCCGACAGCGGCAAGAATTGGAACAAGAAGCGTAGCTGTAGCGGTATGTGAGATAAAGTTTGCCATTAGCCAGCAAAGAAGCCCCGAACCAATAATAACAAGCAGAGGTGACCATGAGTCAAATGGAATAGCGCTTACAAGATGTTGGGCAAGTCCTGTTTTATTAAGAGCCACGCCAAGAGCGAAACCTCCGGCAACCATCCATAATACGCTCCAGTTAATCTCTTCAAGATCGCGGCGGGTAATGATGCCTGTAACGCAAAATACAGCTACAGGGATAAGTGCTACGGTGTTTGCATTTACGCCGGTGTATTTGTCAAGAAGCCACAAAATAATAGTTGTAGCGAATGTTACATATATTATATATGCCTTAGGATCTTTACGGAATTCTCCCTCAATGACAAGTTCAATATTCTTTTGTTTAAAAGGGAACATTTTAAGAAGTATGTACCATGAGATAACAAGAAGTACGATAACAAAAGGGAACATAAATAACATCCAGTCGCTGAAACCAATGTTAAGTCCGATCTCATCATTCAGGTATTTAAGCGCAATAGCATTAGGCGGAGTCCCGATAGGAGTACCGATACCTCCAATATTGGCAGCCACAGGTATAGAAAGCGCAAGACCGACTTTTCCTTTTCCATCTGCAGGAAGAGCTCTTAATACAGGAGTCAGTATCGTAAGCATCATTGCGGCTGTAGCCGTGTTGCTGACAAACATTGAGAAAAATGCAGTAACAACGATAAAGCCAAGAAGAACGTTTTCTGATTTCGTACCGAACGGTTTAAGTAGTACTCTGGCAAGGCTTACGTCAAGTCCGCATTTTGTAGCGGCAATGGCAAGAATAAACCCACCCAGGAACAGCATGATAATTGGATCGGCAAATGTTGCCATTATATCACGATATTTCACAACTGTACCTAATTCGCGGAATGGATCCCCTCCGGCCATAAACCATAACCTGCTATCGGATACGGTAAGCAAAAGAATAACTATTACAAGTACTGAAGTTGTCCAGGCAGGGACTACTTCCATAACCCACATAAGGGTGGCGAAAATAAAAATTGCGATTACTCTTTGTTCAATAATTGATAAATCGGGAATCCCGAAAAATGAAGCAGGCGCAAACCATGCCGACAAAGAGGCGATAAGTGCGATTGATAACGTGATGATTGTTTTCGAATAGTTTCGAATTTTAGAGAAGTGCAGGGCTTCAACTAAGTCGTACCCTCTAAAAGCTTTAAACATTTGGATTTAATTTGTGTATAGGTAATTATTTATTCTTAATAAGTAGTTGTCAATTCGGTTTAGGATGAATTCTAAATACGGAAATATGCATTATATAAAAATTTGCATATTTATAAAAATGAAAAGCAAAGATATTGATTTTTACTTAGATCGGAAGAGCACACGTCTGAACTCCAGTT
>CAMTOT010000207.1 GCA_947074165.1 uncultured Bacteroidales bacterium | reverse complement strand
AGATAATGAGCGGTGACTGGAGTTCAGACGTGTGCTCTTCCGATCTATTCTTTATCACGGTCCTCGCAATCCGCTACCGGAGGGCTATAATCCGAAAAAAACTTTTGAATTGCTTAATGAGTGGAAAGATAAAATAATTGCTATAAGAGGCAATTGCGATGCGGAAGTTGATCAATGGGTGCTTGATTTTCCGATGATGAGCGATTATAGCGTTATATATGAAGATGGCAGAGAGATTTATCTGACTCACGGTCATCACGCCAATCCTCAGAATATTCCTCCTCTTGACAGCAATGCTATATTTCTTTACGGTCATACACATATTTTCGAATTGTATGAAAAAGATGGTATTACAATATGCAATCCAGGAAGTATCTCTTTACCTAAGAACGGCAATAAACCTACATTTGCAGTTATGGACAACTGTAAATTAGAGATAAAAGAGCTGTAATAAAAAAAGCGTTGATCAAACAGTTATATTTAATCAACGCTCTTTTATTATTTTAGATAAAGACTTATTCTATCTTCATTCTTTTAGTCCTCAAGTAGAAGCTCTACAATTTGAGCAGCACATTTCGCAACCGAAGTACCAGGACCGAAAATACCTGCAACACCTGCTTGATAAAGGAAATCATAATCTTGCGCAGGAATAACACCACCGGCTATAACCATAATATCCGGTCTGCCAAGTTTCTTAAGCTCCTCAATAACCTGAGGTACAAGTGTCTTATGTCCGGCGGCAAGAGAAGAAACACCAAGTACGTTTACGTCATTCTCTACAGCCTGACGCGCAGCCTCTTCCGGAGTTTGGAACAATGGTCCCATATCAACGTCAAATCCGCAGTCAGCATAGCCTGTTGCTACAACCTTAGCACCGCGGTCATGCCCATCCTGACCCATTTTCGCAATCATAATACGAGGCTGACGACCATTTTTCTTTGCGAATTCAGCCGCAAGCTCACAAGCACGAATGAAATCCGGATTTTGTTTTGTTTCTGATGAATACACTCCCGAAATAGTTCTGATTACTGCCTTATAGCGACCTACTACAACCTCACAAGCGTCAGATATTTCACCAAGAGAAGCTCTAAGTCCCGCTGCCTTAACTGCAAGTTCAAGTAGATTACCTTGTTTTGTTTTCACACACTCTGTAATAGCTTCAAGAGCTGCTTTTACAGCCGCTTCGTCACGATTAGTTTTCAAATTATCAAGACGTTTCACCTGTTGCACTCTTACCGCCGTGTTGTCAATCTCAAGAATATCGATAGGATCTTCTTTTTCAAGACGATATTTATTAAGACCAACTATAGTCTGGTTACCTGAGTCAATACGAGCCTGAGTACGAGCTGCCGCTTCTTCGATACGTAGTTTAGGAATGCCAGTTTCGATAGCTTTTGCCATACCTCCAAGAGATTCAATCTCCTGAATGTGCGCCCATGCTTTATGCACAAGTTCATTTGTCAGAGACTCTACGTAGTAAGAACCGGCCCAAGGATCAACCTCTTTCGTGATATAAGTTTCCTCTTGAATATATATCTGAGTATTACGAGCGATACGAGCAGAGAAGTCAGTAGGTAAGGCAATTGCTTCATCAAGGGCATTTGTATGCAAAGACTGAGTGTGACCCAGAGTCGCTGCCATAGCCTCAATACAAGTACGTCCTACATTATTAAACGGATCCTGCTCAGTAAGTGACCATCCAGAAGTTTGAGAGTGAGTACGAAGAGCTAGAGATTTAGGATTTTTAGGATTAAACTGCTTAACAATTTTAGCCCAAAGCATACGAGCTGCTCTCATCTTTGCAATTTCCATAAAGTAGTTCATTGAAATACCCCAGAAGAAAGACAAACGAGGAGCAAATGCATCTATATCCATACCTGCATTAATACCCGCGCGAAGATATTCAAGGCCGTCGGCAAGAGTATATGCCATCTCAATATCAGCTGTAGCACCAGCCTCCTGCATGTGATAACCAGAGATTGAGATAGAGTTAAACTTAGGCATATTCTGTGAAGTATATTCAAAGATGTCAGCAATAATCTTCATTGAGAACTCTGGCGGATAAATATATGTATTACGCACCATAAACTCTTTAAGAATATCGTTCTGAATAGTACCTGCCATCTCTTCAAGTTTCGCGCCCTGTTCAAGACCTGCATTAATATAAAAAGCAAGTACTGGCAGTACTCCTCCATTCATAGTCATAGATACTGACATCTTATTCAAAGGAATTCCGTCAAAAAGCACTTTCATATCTTCGATAGAACAGATAGATACGCCTGCTTTACCAACATCTCCTACTACACGAGGGTGACTTGCGTCATATCCTCTGTGTGTAGCAAGGTCAAATGCTACAGAAAGCCCTTTTTGACCAGATGCAAGGTTACGACGATAGAATGCGTTTGATTCTTCTGCAGTCGAGAAACCTGCGTATTGGCGAATAGTCCATGGACGCATAGGGTACATACCCGAATATGGACCTCTTAAAAACGGAGGAAGACCCGCCACGTAATTAAGGTGTTCCATACCCTCAAGATCCTCTTTAGTATAAACAGACTTAACCAGTATAAGCTCTGGAGTCATCCAATCAGCAGAGATACCATTCTGTTTAGCCCAGTCGGTAACGTTTTCTGAAGCGAAGCCGCTGGATTTAATATCTATATTTTTAAAATTTGGTCTCATAGTTATTTAAGCAATTTTGCATTATACGCTCTCAATGTCTCCAGAACGTTTGATTTAACATTGATAAAGTTTGTTATGCCTGCCGCTTTAAGTTCTTCGGCACAAGCAGGTGCCCCTGCAACCACAAATATTGCTTTATCCTTAATTAACTCATAAGCTTTTGGAGCTAGTTCAGCATACTCATCATCGCTTGAACATAGCACAATGATATCTGCGCTTGCGTTAAGAGCAGCGTTTACGCCTTCGTCTACAGTTTCGAATCCAAGATTGTCAATATTCTCATATCCTGCGCATCCAAAGAAGTTGCATGAGAACTGAGCTCTTGCCAGACGCATAGCCAAATTACCTATTGTCAGCATAAACGCTTTAGGCCTGCGACCTGATCTCTCTGTAGCAAGACGAAGTTCTTCAAACTCGTGTGCAAGACGATTCGTGTTAATCTGCTCAAAATCAGGATTACTGCTGCAATCACAAGAATTTGCTACTGTTTTCACTATTTTTTCTGACGCAGTCTCACTAAAGTTAGGGAATTGATTAGTTCCAAGTAAGATTTCTCTTCTTGAAGCAAGGGCAGCACAACGTTTTTTATCAGACTCATTAATTGCCTTCTGCACGTTTCCGTTTAATACATTTGCAATAAATCCTCCATTATCTTCAACTTCAAGGAAAAGTTTCCACGCTTGTTCTGCAATAGCCATAGTAAGATTCTCTATATAGTAAGAACCAGCCGATGGATCTACTATTTTATTAAGATGAGATTCATCTTTAAGAAGAAGTTGCTGATTTCTTGCTATTCTCTCTGAGAATTCGTCAGAATTTTTATATGTAATATCGTATGGGTTAACTACAATTGAATCAACACCTGCAAGAGCAGCCGACATCGATTCTGTCTGCGAACGAAGCATATTAACGTTGGCATCATAGATCGTCATATTATATTTTGAAGTCTCTGTATTAACAACCATCTTTGCGGAACATCCACACTCAGGTGCATACTGAGCGACAATCTGAGCCCAGAGCATACGTGCAGCTCTGAATTTTGCGATTTCCATAAAATAGTTGCTTCCAATACCCATGTTAAACTTGATATCTTTAGCTACAACATCTATAGCTATACCATTTTCTGCAAGCATAGACAGAAGGGCATTACCCCAAGCAAGAGCGTATCCAAGTTCTTGGGCGATATATGCTCCGCCATTATTTAGTATTACAGAATTAACGGCAAGTACGCGGTATTTTGGAAGTACTTTTCCAACCTCTACTATTGCTGCGATTTTAGACGCGTAATCGGTAATCTCTTTACCTTTGATCATCATCTTTCCGATAACATCAAAGTTTACAGACCCTTTAGCCTTTTTAGTATCAATACCTCTTTCTGAGAAATAAGCTGCAAGCAGACTTATAAGCTTCTCTGATACTTTTGCGCACGCAGAAAAGTTCAATTCTACAGATTCCGGACAAATACCGTCAAGCAACTGAGCAATACCTTCTTTTGAAACTACTTCTGAAGAAAGAGTAAAGCCAAGTGATGTAACTCCTTTACTTAATAGTTCTTTTGCTTTATCGTTGGCTGTCTTAGTACACTCAACAGATATATTCTGTCTTACAAGCCATTCATTATTTACTTTAGTTCCTCTGATGTAAGGGAATTCGCCCGGTAATGAGCTAGTTGTTTTAAAACCTTCAATATCTTCAGCACGGTACATAGGTTTTACAGAGAAACCTTCGTTTGTTCTCCAAACCAGTTTTTTTTCAAAATCAGCACCTTTCAAATCAGCATTCACTTTATCCATCCATTCCTGCGTAGAAACGGGAGGGAACTCTGTGAACAGCTTCTCGTTAGTTACTTCCATAATATTTTATTTTGTATTAATTATTAGGGTAAGATTTTCATAAATATATAGCTTAGGCTACATAAGATATGTGTTTTTCTATTCCTTATTTAATGGGCAAATTTAGTATAATTGTATAAATAGCTAATAAATTTTCTATTTTTTTGTCTAATTATTAACGACATGACATATATTTCTTTGTCATTTTGTAATCTATAAATGACAATTTATAGATTTGTATGTTATATCTAAAGTCTTAAATAACAAACCGTACTTTAACTATAAAGAATAAAAAAGCCCGAACTGCTAAATACACAATCCGGGGTAATTTATTAAAAAGTAAGTTTAATTGATAGTATCTAGCTGATATACATTGATCTTCTTACAATCAGATCATTACAAAAGCAAGGCTCACAAGAGCAATAAAAATCCATAGCGCAACGCCTAATATCATCGGACGCACACCAACCGATTTAATCACCTTTGTTGATAACCCGCCACCAATAAGAAACAGGGTCAGAATAAGGGCTTTCTTTGAAAGAAAAACAATGCCCGTCGTAATCTGCTCAGGTATATTTATATATGTGTTTGCAATCATAGCAAGCACAAAAAAGAAAATAAACCATGGAATATTTATTTTTGCGTCTTTTTCTTTAAAAAAGAATGTAGTGACAAAAGCCAGGGGTATAATCCATAAAGCGCGTGTAAGTTTTACTGTGGTCGCAATCTCAAGGGCTTTCTGACTATAAGCAGCACCTGCTCCAACTACAGAACTTGTGTCATGTATAGCCATTGCAGCCCATGTACCAAATTGGTGGTCGGTTAGATTAAGAGCATGTCCTATAGGGGGGAAAATAAAAAGTGCTATAGCATTTAAAATGAAGATAGTTGCAAGAGATACAGATATTTCGCTCTCGTTAGATTTGGTAAGCGGAGCCACAGCCGCGATAGCGCTACCTCCACATATAGCGGTACCTGCAGATATCAGATAAGAGGTTCCTCTTGGAAGTTTCATCTTTCTACCCAAAAGACAACCTATAACCATAATTGTTGCGACAGAAATAATAGTAAACATCATTCCATCTTTGCCCGACTCAAGAGAAGAGTGTAGATTCATACCGAATCCAAGCCCTATTACAGAATATTGAAGCAGTTTTTTTGATATTTGCTTTGACTGACTCATAGATCGGAAGAGCACACGTCTGAACTCCAGTCACCGCTCATTATCTC
>CAMTOT010000206.1 GCA_947074165.1 uncultured Bacteroidales bacterium | reverse complement strand
CTACACCAGGACGTACACTCTTTCCCTACACGACGCTCTTCCGATCTTTAGTCATGATTTTTTCTCTTTGATATCAAAAAAAATTGTTTGGCAAAGATAATAAAAAAAGCACCCCTTTCATCTTTCTTTTATATATTAATATAATAATAAGGGGGTTTTGGATAGCATTTTAACATGATTCAAGACTTAAATGAAGCCGATTAGTGTTTGTTTACGTTGTGAAAAGTCAAATTGAGAGGATGAAATGTTGTGTTAAAAATATAAAAATCAAAAGCATTGCGATTTACTCAAAATGGAAAATTCACTATAAATGAAAAGTCTGGGATGTAATTTTTGATTATTATTTTATTGTATAATATTTATTTGTTTATTTTGCACCGATTTTGTTATTAGGAATGAAAACGGTAAAAACAGTAGCTGAGCTTCAGCAAGCTATCTCTGCCGGCAAAGCTGATGGAGGTAAAGTCGGATTTGTTCCCACTATGGGAGCACTTCACGAAGGTCATTTACATTTAGTAAGAAGATGTAAGTCGGAAAATGATATATGTGTAGTTAGTGTATTTGTGAATCCTACGCAATTCAACAACCCCGAAGACCTTGAAAAATATCCCAGAACACCTGATGCGGATTGCCGCCTGCTTGAATCGGCCGGATGTGATATCGTATTTCTGCCGGGCGTAGAGGATATATATCCGGAGCCGGATACCAGAGTTTTTGACTTTGGTACGCTCGATAAAGTGATGGAAGGCAAAATGCGTCCCGGACACTTTAACGGTGTGGCTCAGGTAGTGAGCCGTCTGTTTGACCTTGTGACTCCAGACTTCTCATACTTTGGAGAGAAAGATTTTCAGCAGGTTGCCATAATACGTGAGATGGTAAAACAGTTGAATATTCCGGTGCAGGTAATACAGGTTCCGATAGTCAGAGAAGAAAGCGGACTGGCTATGAGCAGCCGCAATATGAGACTGACCGATAGTGAGAAAAAAGATGCGGTAGCTATATCTAAAGCTCTTTTTCAGAGTAAAGAGGATATGGCGTCATACAGTCTTAAAGAGACCGTCGACAGAGTTATTGCTCAGATCAACGAGATTGACTCACTTGATGTAGAGTATTTTGAAATTGTTGACTCTGTTACACTTCAGCCTGTTGATAACTGGAGTGATTCAGAAAATATAGTAGGGTGTATAACCGTATTTTGCGGGCAGGTACGTCTTATCGATAATATTATCTATAAATAAACACTAAAATCATATATATGCAGATAGAAGTAATGAAGTCCAAAATCCATCGTGTGACAGTCACACAGGCGGATTTGAACTATATCGGAAGCATAACTATCGATGAAGCGCTTTTAGAGGCTGCCAATATCATCCCGAATGAGAAGGTTGCTATTGTAAACAATAATAACGGAGCCCGTCTTGAAACATATGTTATCAAAGGGGAAAGAAATTCCGGAGTTGTTTGCCTTAACGGAGCAGCGGCACGTCTTGTACAGCCGGGCGATGTAGTTATTATCATAGCTTACGCGTTGATGGACTTTGAAGAAGCGAAAACATTTAAGCCATCTGTTGTTTTTCCTGATACTGCCACAAACAGAATTCTTGAGTAAACAAAAGAAAATATTCAGATCAGCCTCATCTTTTTATTTAAAGGTGAGGCTTTTTTTACACTCAGACAATTCAATTATAATCAATTATGTACGGAAATAAGAAAATTTGGAATGTAGCATATCCTATCATATTTAGTATCTTATCAGAAAACATCATAAGCATTACAGATACGGCTTTTCTCGGGAGGGTAGGAGAGGTAGAACTCGGAGGCGCCGCACTTGGTGGACTACTTTATCTCATATTCTTTATGCTCGGATTCGGTTTTAGCACCGGTTCTCAGATTTTGATGGCCCGTCGCAACGGGGAGGGAGAGTTTAATAAGATTGCTCCTATTTTTATGCAGGGATCAGGGTTTTTGTTAATCCTCGCTTTTCTGGGTGTTGCTGTGGTTTATTTTACTGTGCCTATGTTTATTCACTCCATAGTCGACTCTGAAAGGGTAGCAGCCTCTACACTTGCATTTCTTAAATGGCGTGTATGGGGACTGTTTTTCGGCTATCTTGCCGGTATGTACAGAGCCTTCTTTGTTGGTATCACAAAGACCAAAGTCCTTACTATGGCTGCGGTTTTTATGGCCGTGATAAATATATTTCTTGACTACGGGCTTGTATTCGGTAAGTTTGGCCTTCCGCAAATGGGCATAGAAGGTGCGGCTCTTGCATCTGTTATATCAGAATTCTTCTTCTTTTTATTTTTCGTCGTATTCTCAGTGACCAAACTGGATCTGAAAAAATACGGTTTCAGTGAAAAGATATCATACAACCACAAACAGCTCGCTCATGTACTGAATATATCTTTCTGGATAATGTTTCAGTATTTTCTTGCCATGAGTACATGGTTTATATTCTTTATTGCCACAGAGCACCTTGGCGAGCGTTCGCTTGCTGTCTCAAATATAGTGAGAAGTGTATCCAGTATGCTGTTTATGTGTATAAGCGCTTATGGCACTACTACCAATACGCTGGTTAGTAATCTGATGGGAGAAGGGAAGACTGAAGATGTGCCCGGACAGATATTCAAAATCCTTAAACAATGCGCCGTGTTGATAACCCCTGTTATAGTGGCACTGTGGCTATTTCCGGAGCAGGTACTTATGATCTATACAGACAATCCCGAACTGATACAGGCCACAATACCATCAATGAGAGTCCTTGTATCTGCCTACGTCATTGCGGCTCCGGCTATGTTATATTTTCAGTTTGTTTCAGGCACAGGAAATACACGTTCCGCTTTTGGCATGGAGGTAGCTACACTGATATTTTATATGTTGTTTATATGGATAGTAGCATTTAAAAAACAACTACCTGTAGATATTTGCTGGTATTCAGAACACATATACTGGGGCGGACTGCTTATATTCTCATACATATACCTCAAAAAAGCAGATTGGCAATCAAAAAAAATATGATATTTTTTGTATTTTTGCCACCGTTTGAAAAGCTGCGGTCAGGAAAAGCTTTAACAAATAATTAATTCAAAAAGATATGTTTGAAAATTTAAGTGACAGATTAGAAAGATCGTTTAAGATACTGAAAGGTGAAGGCAAAATCACCGAAATCAATGTAGCGGAGACGCTTAAAGACGTGCGTCGCGCTCTTCTTGACGCTGACGTTAACTATAAAGTCGCGAAAACTTTTACTGACACCGTTAAGGAAAAAGCTATGGGTATGAACGTGCTTACGGCCGTTAAACCAAGCCAGCTGATGGTTAAGATTGTACATGATGAGCTGGCCCAGCTTATGGGTGGCGATTCTGTTGATATCAACCTTAAAGGTGAACCTGCAGTTATCCTTATGTCGGGTCTTCAGGGATCGGGTAAAACAACTTTTTCAGGTAAACTTGCTAACCTGCTTGTTACCAAACGCAATAAAAAACCTCTTCTTGTAGCGGGTGACGTATATCGTCCGGCGGCTATCGATCAGCTGAAAGTTCTTGGTCAGCAGATTGGTGTTGAGGTATATTCTGAAGAGGGTAGCAAAAACCCTGTAGAGATTGCTAAAAACGCTATCACATACGCTAAATCTAACGGATTTAATGTCGTAATCATAGATACGGCAGGTCGTCTTGCTATCGACGAGTCGATGATGAAAGAGATCAAATCAGTTAAAGATGCGGTAAATCCAGACGAAATCCTTTTTGTTGTTGACTCAATGACAGGTCAGGATGCTGTCAATACAGCTAAGGAATTTAATGACCGTCTTGACTTCGACGGGGTAATCCTTACAAAACTTGACGGTGATACTCGTGGTGGTGCAGCTCTGTCTATCCGCTCTGTTGTAAACAAACCAATCAAGTTTGTGGGTACAGGCGAGAAAATGGATGCCCTTGACATATTCCACCCTGCGCGTATGGCCGACCGTATCCTTGGTATGGGTGATATCGTATCGCTTGTTGAGCGTGCTCAGGAGCAATATGATGAGGAAGAAGCTAAACGTCTGCAGAAAAAAATCGCTAAAAACCAGTTTGACTTCAATGACTTTATAGCACAGATACACCAGATTAAAAAAATGGGTAATCTGAAAGAACTTGCCTCTATGATACCGGGTGTGGGTAAAGCTATCAAAGATATTGATATCGACGATAACGCATTCAAAAGCATCGAAGCTATCATTTACTCTATGACTCCTGAGGAGCGTACTAATCCGGAAGTAATTAACGGAAGCCGTCGCGCGCGTATTGCTAAAGGTTCGGGTACAACTATTCAGGATGTAAACAGACTTATCAAGCAGTTTGATGAGACTCGCAAAATGATGCGTATGGTCACGCAGGCTAAAAACCCTGCCAATCTGATGCGCAATCTGAAAAAAAGATAATATAAAATAGAAACGGGAAACTTCGCTTATTGTCGCGGTTTCCCGTTTGTGTATATATACAATTACAGGAACATTAATTTAAACGACATACATTATGCAGTTAATAGACGGAAAAGCGGTTGCCGCCCATATCAAACAGCAGATAGCACAAGAAGTATCGGATATTAAAGCAGCGGGAGGTAAAACACCTCATCTAGCGGCTATTCTCGTTGGTCACGACGGAGGAAGCGAAACATATGTTGCCAACAAAGTGAAAGCATGCGCTGAATGCGGATTTAAATCTTCTCTTATCAGATTTGAAAATGACGTGACAGAACAGGAGCTTCTTGATAAAGTAAAAGAGCTTAATGAAGATCCCGATGTAGATGGTTTTATCGTGCAGCTACCTCTCCCTAAACATATCTCTGAGCAGAAAGTTACGGAAGCGATAGATTATCGTAAAGATGTAGACGGTTTTCATCCTGTAAATGTAGGTCGTATGTCTATCGGTCTGCCTTGTTTCCTTTCAGCTACACCTGCCGGTATCATTGATCTTCTTGCTCATTATAATATTGAGACTAAAGGTAAACATTGCGTAGTGCTTGGCAGAAGTAATATCGTTGGCAAACCTGTAGCCTCTCTTATGATGCAGAAAGCTTATCCTGGCAATGCAACGGTGACCGTATGTCACAGTGCTACTCCTAATATCAAAGAAATATGTCTTACTGCCGATATCATAATCGCTGCTCTTGGTTCTCCTGAGTTCGTGACTGCAGATATGGTAAAAGATGGTGCTGTACTTGTAGACGTAGGCACTACACGAGTACCTAACGCAAATACTAAATCCGGATTCAAACTTACGGGTGACGTGAAGTTTGATGAGGTGGCTCCTAAATGTTCTTTCATTACCCCTGTTCCGGGCGGTGTCGGGCCTATGACTATATGCTCATTGATGAAAAATACGCTTCTGGCGGGCAAAAAAGCCATTTACAAATAAAAAAAATACTTTTTTCGAGATTTTTTTTGCTCAAGGTATTGCAGGAATAAAAAAAGTGCATACCTTTGCAACGCAATCGAGAAACGGTGGATGTAGCTCAGTTGGTTAGAGCGTCGGATTGTGGTTCCGAAGGTCGCGGGTTCGAACCCCGTCTTTCACCCGAAAATGAAAGCTGTCTGTTATCAGACAGCTTTTTTTTGTTTTAACCGGTTTGATGATCATGCTTATTATCCAAACGACAATCATTATTCTAATCACAATATACAACTTGCGTAAATAATATTTTATAAGTATCCGGTCGGATTAAACAAGCGGATTATTTAGGCTCAGCGGATAAATGCGGTTGTTGGGATTAAATATTAGCCTTACCTTTAGTCC
>CAMTOT010000205.1 GCA_947074165.1 uncultured Bacteroidales bacterium | reverse complement strand
CGCACTTGGTTTGGGACCAAGGGGTCCCAGGTTCGAATCCTGGTACCCCGACAGACGACTATGAGAAGGCTTAAGATTGACTACCTTAAGCCTTTTTTTGTGCCCTTAAGTCTGCGATCTCCACAAGATAAACACTAAGGCACAACAAACATATAGCACCAATCTGTATCCAGCTAAACCGATCCTGACCTAAAATATACGATGTAACCGTAGCTACCACTATAACCTCATATCCATACATAGCCACAACAGTAGCCGAAATATACCTTAAAGCAATAGGCAATAGCAAATAAGAAATCACAGTAGGGAAAATAAGAATAAAAATAATTACCAACCACGGTGCAACACCTGATGATTCATGAATTAAAGGTACTGACGGTTTAATAACGGCTGAAAAGATTATTGATGCGACCGCTGCTCCTGTAAAGCACCATTTAATTAAGTCTAGCGGAGACACATTGCGTAACAATCTTTTACTAAATATCAAATAAATAGAAAAGATGCAAGTCGATGCAAGAGTAAGCAAATCACCTAATATAGGATCAGATGCGAGATCTGATGTTCTATGAGAGAAGCTATTTAATACAACACCACCAATGCCCAATGCTATACCAAAAACCTTAAATAAGGTAACCTTATCACTAAAAAAGATTGCTGAGATGAGAAATACAAACAACGGACTTAATGATAATATTATAGCACTTGATATGGGAGTCGTATATTTAAGCCCTGTCATAAAACAAACAAGATATCCATATATGCAGAATACTCCAAGCATAAAAATTTGAAACACCTGATTTATACTCAGTGGTTTCTTCTCCGGATCTTTATATAAAAATGAGATAATCCAAAAGGCTATTGCCGCAAATACAACTCTTATAGATACCAAGGCAATAGGAGAGATAAAAACAGGTATAATGAATTTAAGCGCGTTAATATTCAACCCGCCAAAAAACTTTGATCCAATCATAGCAAGATTGCCTTCTAGTTTTTTCTTATCCATCTTCATCTAATTGCACACGTTTCCATATTTAGAACAATGATATTTCTTTATTGATTATAAAAAATAGTATCTTTAACATTATTGTATAATTAAAACTATAAACTTTTCATTTATGGAAAAAGAAAAATCATTTAAGCTAGATCCTAGCTATATAATGAGCGGTGTCGGGTTTTTATTGGGACTTGCGATGATTATCTGGTCGGGATCATTAATAAAACTAATACTACAGATTATAGGATGGTTCCTCATCGTATACGGCGCTCTACCGGTACTAACCAGCCTTGCCAGAAAAAAACCAATCCCTTATATCTCATTTATAATATTTATCATAGGTATTTTTGTGTTATTATTTCAAGGAGTAATGCAGACAATTCTTATGTGGATATTAGGCGTAGTTATATTATTGAGCGCGGTACAACAGATAAATATGCTTTCTGCAATGAAAAAGGAGGGGTATAATATAAAAGTGATTTCTTACATATATCCATTTGTATTGGTTGCAATAGGTGTATTATCTATTATTGACCCTTTTGAGGCTGAACAGACGCTTATAACATTATTCGGATGCGGTATGATATTTTACTCCATAACTACTATCATAAGCAGAGTCACATCTCAAAAACCTGTCAAAGTATACGATATAGAAGCTGAAGAAGTTAAAACAAATGATAAAGGTGATAACAATAATTTAATTGAAAAGTAAAAATTTGCATATAATTTGCATATCATAAATTTGTCATAAAGGAGCATTGTATTATTTTTGTGAGTCATTTCCAAAAATGAGACAATGCTCTTTTTTTGTGCAGTGATAATATAATTTAGAATATAATTTAAATCAACTCAATATGTTTAGAAGTTTTACTTGCGGCGAATTGAATATCTCTAATGTCGGACAGGATGTAACACTTGCCGGCTGGGTACAGCGCGTACGCAAAATGGGAGGGATGACTTTTGTTGACCTTAGAGACAGATACGGAGTAACACAGCTTGTGTTTAATCAGGAAATAAACGGTGATTTGTGCGAAAAAGCAAATAAACTTGGTCGCGAATTCGTAATACAGGCTAAAGGGGCAGTATCAGAGCGCTCAAGCAAAAATCTTAACATCCCAACAGGTGAAATTGAGATCATCGTAAATGAACTGAATATATTGAACAGCTCTGAAGTACCTCCTTTTACTATTGAAGATAATACAGACGGTGGTGATGATATACGCATGCAGTACAGATATCTTGATTTAAGAAGAAATCCGGTACGTTCAAACCTTGAACTGCGTCATAAAATTGCATTCGAAATCAGACGTTTTCTTGACGAGAAACGTTTCTTAGAGGTTGAAACACCTATACTTATCGGGTCTACACCAGAAGGTGCACGCGACTTTGTCGTACCTTCACGTATGAATCCTAATCAATTTTACGCGCTTCCTCAATCGCCACAGTTGTTTAAACAGCTACTGATGGTTTCTGGATTTGACAGATATTTCCAGATTGCGAAATGTTTCCGTGATGAAGACCTTCGCGCAGACCGTCAGCCTGAATTTACACAGATTGACTGCGAGATGACATTCGTTGAGCAGGAAGATGTGCTTAATATATTTGAAGGCATGATGAACCACCTTTTCAAATATGTAAAAGACATTGAATTTGCAGAAGCATTCCCTCGTATTACTTGGGCCGACGCAATGAAATATTACGGATGTGACAAACCGGACATTCGTTTCGGAATGAAATTTGTTGAACTCAAAGACCTTACTACAGGTGGTAACTTCGTTGTCTTTGATTCAGCAGAATACGTAGCAGGTATATGTGCTCCGGGATGTGCAAGCTATACAAGAAAACAACTTGATCAACTTACAGACTTTGTAAAACGTCCGCAAATTGGAGCTAAAGGTCTTGTATGGGTTAAAGTTGAAGCTGACGGCACGTGCAAATCTTCCGCAGATAAATTTTACTCTCAGGAGCAGGTTAAGTCATGGGCTGACAGATGTGAAGCTAATCCTGGCGATCTTCTTCTTATAATGGCCGGAGATACTCGCAAAACACAAAAGCAGCTATGTGAACTGCGTCTTGAAGTGGGCGGACAGCTCGGCCTTAGAAACAAAGATGTATTCGCTCCGCTTTGGGTTATAGATTTCCCTCTTTTTGAATGGGATGAAGATACTCAGCGCTTTTACGCAATGCACCATCCATTCACATCACCGAACCCTGATGACTTATCAATGCTTGATAGTAATCCGGGTGAAGTACGCGCTTGGGCTTACGATATGGTTATCAATGGCGTTGAGCTTGGTGGCGGTTCTATTCGTATCCATGATAGCAAACTACAAAATAAAATGTTCCAGCTTCTTGGCTTTACAGAGGAGCAGGCTCAGGCTCAGTTCGGCTTTCTTATGGACGCTTTTAAATTTGGTGCGCCTCCTCACGGAGGACTTGCATTCGGTCTTGACCGCGTAGTATCGATGTTTGCAGGTCTTGATTCTATCAGAGACTGTATCGCATTCCCTAAAAATAACTCAGGACGCGACGTTATGATTGATGCTCCATCTATTATTACCGACGATCAGCTTAACGAATTACATCTTTCTCTTGTAAAGCCTATAGAGAAATAAAAAATATATATTACCTTTGTAAGGTAAAATAATTACTTAAAAAGTTATATGAAGTGAGCGGAACGCTTTTTTGATCTACTCGAAAAGCCTACCGCGATGAATAATAGGACAATGCTATTGTTTTTCGTCACTTCTTATAACTTTTTTTGTGTTTAACTACTTTCAATATGACTATCGGAAACGTAACAGATATAATAGAAGCTCTTGCCCCGACAAAATATCAGGAATCTTATGATAATGCCGGTATGCAGGTTGGCTGCAAGGCAAATGAACTATCAGGCATTCTATTTTGTCTTGATGTAACGGAGGCTGTACTCGATGAAGCTGAGTGTCTGGGAGCAAATATGATAATTAGCCACCATCCTCTTATCTTTAAAGGACTAAAGTCTATAACAGGATCGGGATACATAGAGAGAGTTATTATAAAGTCTATACAAAGAGGCATATCAATATATGCTGCGCATACCAATCTTGACAGCGTGATTGGCGGTGTAAACAGCATGATAGCTGACAAACTGTCAATGAAAAACTGTAGATTTCTTGCAGGTAACGCAGATGGACTATATGGCTCTGGCATAATTGGATATCTTTCCTTACCTATGGATGAGCTATCATTCGTAAAAAACGTAAAAAAGATTTTCAACTGTGAATCCGTCAGATATTCCGATATAAAAGGCCGTCAGATTAAGTCTGTGGCTCTATGTGGCGGGTCCGGCTCATTTCTTATAGGTGATGCTATACGCGAAAAGGCAGACGTGTTTATTACAGGAGAAATAAAGTATCACGACTTCTTCGGAAATGACGAAAATATACTCCTTGTCGATATCGGTCATTATGAATCAGAACAGTTTACTGTAGATTTGCTATATAATGAGATTAAGAAACATTATCCGAACTGTCATAAAACAAATTTGAAAACAAATCCAATAAATTATTTATAACAATGAATACTAAACAGGAAAAAGAGTACACTGTAGAGGAAAAATTGACAGCACTGTACACACTTCAGTCAATGCTTTCAGAGATTGACAGAATTAAAACTCTTCGTGGTGAGCTTCCTCTTGAGGTGCAAGACCTTGAAGACGACATTGCAGGTCTTCAGACTCGTATAGAGAACCTTGACAACGAGGTTACAGAACTACAGACTGCTATCGCTCAGAAAAAAATTGAGATAGAAAACGCAAGAACTCTTATCTCTAAATATACAGCGCAACAGGAGAATGTACGCAATAACCGTGAGTTTGACTTCCTTACTAAAGAGATCGAATTCCAGAACCTTGAGATTGAGCTTTGCGAGAAAAGAATCAGAGAATTCACTCAATCAACAAACAACAAGAAAGAGGATAAAGAAAGAGCTAACAGCCTTCTTATCGAGCGCCAGGCTGACCTTATGAATAAGAAAAGCGAGCTTGATGAGATTATCGCTGAAACTCGCCAGGATGAAGAATCTCTACGTGAGAAAACTCAGGTTCTTGAGACTCAGATTGAATCACGCCTTATCACTGCATTCAAACGTATCCGTAAAAATGCGCGCAACGGTCTTGCTGTAGTTTATATCCAGCGTGACGCATGTGGTGGTTGCTTCAACAAAATCCCGCCTCAACGTCAGCTTGATGTGAAACTAAGAAAGAAAATTATCGTTTGCGAATATTGCGGTCGTATCATGATCGACCCTGAATTGGCAGGAGTTGAATAAGATATATTTACTTTTAAACAAAAACACCCCGAAGAATTGTTACAATTCTTCGGGGTGTTTTTGTTTAAAAGAGATAGTCTTAAGATCATCAAAGATCATTATAAAAAGGAATATCCCTTAGAAAACTATACTTCATGCAATCGTAATCTATCTTGCAGCAGAAGTGATTAAGCCCATTAGACACTATAAGATATTTAACCTTTAGTACCATATTATATCTCACAATCTGGTCAAAAACCTCTTGCGTGATTTTTATTGAAGGAGCCTTATATTCTACAATAACAAAGGGAGAGCCAAAAGTGTCAAAGACAACAGTATCAGATCGCTTTTTCATACCGTTAAGCTCTACTGTATACTCATTGGCAAGGCGTCCTGCTGGAAAATTCTTAAATTTAACAAGATAATTAACAAAATTATGCCTTACCCATAGATCGGAAGAGCACACGTCTGAACTCCAGTCACCGCTCATTATCTC
>CAMTOT010000204.1 GCA_947074165.1 uncultured Bacteroidales bacterium | reverse complement strand
AGATCTACACCAGGCCGTACACTCTTTCCCTACACGACGCTCTTCCGATCTTTCAATGTTTTGGGCTTTCTGTTGTAGCAAGTTATTAAAACCGCAATTTTCATAATTATTTTCGTCCTATTATAAAATATCTAATTAAAATTTTAATTCTTTTCCATAAAGACAATTTATCAAAATCGTCTATTCTGGAATAAAAGAAATTAAAGTAAAATTCTTGATCAAATATTACTGATTTTCTGTAATATTCCCACCAAATATCAAAATTGGCACAATAAGATTTCCAGGGTTTATGTCCATTATAATGTATAATCCCTTCATCTACTCCCTCTTTACACTCTTCTTCTGAATATATATTCAGTAATTTGTTATTCCTGTTTATAATATGGCGAAAAGCATTATCTGTCATATTATATTTTATAGGAAGAAAATAAATGCTTTTGTCACATGTGATATTAAGAATATCCTGATCTTGATATCTTAGTTTATGACCTGATAATTCTTTAAATTTATTAGTTAAGTTAGCTTCTCTTAGTTTATAGCTGTTTATGAGAAGTACACCAGACTGAATATACTTGCTTTTTTCGGATATATTTAGTGATTTAATATATTCTAAGCATTCAGGATCTAGTGTCAAACCTAAATCTATGCAAGCACCAATGTTATAATTAGATATATCAGTATTATAAAGGTTCGATAGATCTGTTCTAAATATAATATCAACATCAGTGTATATAATTTTATTGTATTTAGTAATTAGTTCTGGTATTAGTAGTCTGTAATACGCAGCCTTAGATATTCCTCTTATTTCAAATCCTTCATTAAAAGGATTGTCTAAAGAATGAGTCTCAATGTTGAAATTACTATATTTCTGATTTAGGCATTCAAACTGTTGCTTATTGATTGATGTATCTTTATCATGCAGTATGTGAATATCATAAAAAGTATTATCATTGGCATTCTCTAATAACGATGTAATGCAAATAAATGCAGGGATTATTAAGTTATCATCAAATGCAAATGCTATAGGTATTATGTTTTTATGATTATTCATAATTATTAAATAACATAGGTAATGATTAAAAAAATAGTAATTATATCATATTGCATTTAACAAATGCAATATGATAATACTTTATCAGCAAGCCTTAAAACTCATGTCAAGTCCCTTAACAGAGTGTGTCAATGCACCCACAGAAATAAAGTCCACGCCACACTCAGCATACTCTCTTAAAGTAGCAAAAGTAATACCACCTGAAGACTCAGTTTCAATTCTTCCATTAATCAACTCAACAGCCTTCTTCGTATCAGCAGGAGTAAAATTATCAAGCATAACACGATCTACGCCAACAGCAAGAGCCTGATTCAATTCATCAAAATTTCTAACCTCAAGTTCTATTTTAAGGTCTTTTCCCTTCTCATTGCAGTAAGCTTTAGCCTTAGTAACCGCATTTTCAATACCGCCGGCAAAATCCACATGATTGTCCTTAAGCAGGATCATATCAAACAAGCCAATACGGTGATTACATCCACCACCAATCTTAACTGCCGCTTTCTCAAGCATGCGAAGGCCCGGTGTTGTTTTGCGGGTGTCAAGTACTCTTGTGTTAGTTCCCTCAAGTTCCTTAACATATTTATTTGTAACGGTAGCAATACCGCTCATACGTTGCATAATATTAAGCATCAGACGTTCAGTCTGAAGTAAAGACTGAGTTTTTCCCGACACAATAAAGGCAATATCGCCCGGTTTTACATGAGTCCCATCGTTGATAAACACTTCCATTTCAAGTTCCGGATCAAATTTTGCGAACACCTTTTTCGCAATCTCCACACCGGCAAGTATACCTTCTTCCTTTACAAGTAATTTAGATTTTCCCTTTTCCTCAGCCGGGATACAGCATAGAGTAGTGTGGTCGCCATCTCCTATATCTTCAGAAAAAGCCAGTTTAATAAGATCATCAATTAGTTTATCAACAGTTTCCATATCTTTGTATTATTAATAAGCATAATATTTAATTATGCAAAAATACAATAAATTAGATATAAGACAATGAAGATTCATTTTTTAGTAATTGGAAAAACAACCGGTAAATACACAACCGATGCAATTGAAGATTACAAATCACGTCTAAAATATTATATACCTTTTGAAATGGAGGTTATTCCGGAGCTTAAGAATGCGAAGAATCTGAGTTTCGAGCAGCAAAAAGAAAGAGAAGCTGATCTCATAATTAAATCGCTTCAGCCGGGTGATAATATAGTATTGCTTGATGAAAAAGGAAAAGAGTTTACATCTATGCAATTCTCTAATTATATTGAGAAAAAGATGCACACGGTAAATAAAAGACTGGTATTTATAGTAGGTGGCCCTTACGGTTTCTCGCAAAGAATCTATGAAATGGCATCAGAAAAAATATCATTGTCAAAAATGACATTTTCACATCAAATGGTTAGAGTATTTTTTGTTGAACAGATTTACAGAGCCTTCACTATTATGAATAATGAGCCATATCATCACGAATAATATTATAATATAAAAAGTCAGCGAATAGATTAACTCCTGTCGCTGACTCTTTTATCTTTTTAATAAGCCTGTTCGTGAATAGCTTTTACCGCTCTTCCTGATGGGTCGTTCATATTACGGAAAGATTGATCCCAAGCTAAAGCCTCTGCTGTACTACATGCTACAGACGGGATAGATGGTACTGTCTGTGCAGCTGTCGCTGAAGGGAAGTGTTCTTCAAAAATAGTGCGGTAGTAATACTCCTCCTTATTCATCGGAGTGTTGATTGGGAAACGAGAAGCCGCATTATCCATCATCTCATCCGTCACACGTGAAGATGTCACCTCTTTAAGTGAATCAATCCAGCTATAACCTACACCATCAGAAAATTGCTCTTTCTGTCTCCACACAATCTCCTTCGGCAGGTAATCTTCAAAAGCTTTACGTACTACCCATTTCTCCATTTTGCCACCTTTAGCCATTTTATCTTCAGGGTTTAAACGCATTGCCACATCCATAAACTCTTTGTCAAGGAAAGGCACGCGTCCCTCTACACCCCATGCCGCAAGAGCTTTGTTTGCTCTTAGGCAATCATAAAGATATAACTTGTTAAGCTTACGTACAGTCTCGTCATGGAAAGCCTGAGCATCAGGAGCTTTATGGAAATATAGATATCCACCAAATAGCTCGTCTGCACCTTCGCCCGATAGAACCATTTTTATCCCCATAGATTTAATGACACGCGCAAGTAAATACATCGGAGTTGATGCTCTTACGGTAGTCACATCATACGTCTCAAGATAGTATATCACATCACGTATAGCGTCAAGACCTTCTTGTACAGTATAATTGATCTCATGATGAACTGTCCCTATGTGATCTGCTACCTTCTTAGCCGCGATAAGGTCGGGGGCACCCTTTAGTCCCACTGCAAAGGAGTGAAGTTGTGGCCACCAGGCTTTCTCTTTTCCGTCAGATTCAACTCGCTCAGATGCATACTTCTTGGCAATAGCAGAGATGACAGAAGAGTCAAGTCCACCTGAAAGTAATACACCGTAAGGCACGTCAGACATCAATTGTCTTTTTACTGAGTCTTCAAGAGCATCACGCAGATTAGCGATTGATGTTTTATTATCTTTTACATTCTCGAATTCAGACCAGTCTCGTTTATACCATTTTTTTATTACATGACCGTCTCTACTGTCAAGATAATGTCCCGGAGGGAATGTTTTAATAACCGAACAATATCCCTCAAG
Organism: uncultured Bacteroidales bacterium; assembly: GCA_947074165.1. Lineage (GTDB taxonomy): Bacteria > Bacteroidota > Bacteroidia > Bacteroidales > JAUNSR01 > JAUNSR01. The sequence goes on along the minus strand of CAMTOT010000204.1, from coordinate 2,056 downwards.
AGATTTTAATTCAGATGCCACATAAAAAGAACCTTGATTGTCATAACCATAATATAGAGGTATAATACCCATATGGTCGCGGGCAATTAGGTATGTGTCATTTTCAATATCATAAAGCGCAAATGCAAAAATTCCATTTAGCTTCTCAATAAAAGAAACCCCCTCTTTACGATAAAGAGCAAGTATAACTTCACAGTCAGATCCTGTCAGGAATTCGTAATTATTTTTTAGTTCGTTACGGAATGTAAGGTGATTATATATTTCACCATTTACGGCAAGTACGGTTTTACCGTCTTTGCTATATAAAGGTTGTCCACCTGATTCCGGGTCAACGATAGATAATCTTTCGTGAGCCAGAATCGCTTTTTCACCTGAATAAATACCAGACCAATCCGGCCCGCGATGGCGAATTTTCTTTGCCATCTTCAAAACTTGTGGACGTAGTGACGCCGCACTCTGTTTTAAGTCAAATACACATACGATTCCGCACATAATATATAATTGTGTTTTACGTGTCTTTTTGTTTGTGGTTAAGTAAAAAGACAAACTAATTGTTGTTATATATTGCAAATATAGTGAATATTGCTATCGATGCAAATAAAATAAAGGAAAAATGATATTGAATTATTTATTATTGTAGCAAATGTCTGCCAATAGGCTATTTTGAGCAACAAACTGCAATAAGCGAGGAGATGTTGATTTTACATTTTATATGTAAATAGGGCCGTATTTTGCTGTTTTTTACAAATAAATACGTATATTAATAAAGGGTTGATTAATTCTATTTTGTAATTAATCAATCGTTGTCTTTAATTAATCATCTAATATTTATTAATTATGAAACAAAATGTCAAAAATTCAATCCTTACTGTAATTATTCTCTGCCACGTACATGGCAGAGTCATGTCAAGCTCATGGCAAAGGTGTGACACGTGCTAGTCAGAGCTCTGCCATGTACGTGACAATCATTTATAGCAGTAACCTTTAAAAAAATAATACTATGTCAATAAGATATAAGATTGTAAAACACAGTCAACTCAAAAATACAAAACAAGAGTATCATGCTATCCCATTTAGTAAAACTTTTGTTGACTCAGAAATAGTAGCTCATAAGATATCCGAATATACATCTTTTACGGAAAGCGACTATGTAGGAATAATCAGAGCAATACAGGCACAAATGATAGATGCATTTAAGCATGGAATGCCTGTTAAAATAAATCGAATCGGAAAGTTTACTTTAAGTCTTGGAGTAAAAAAAGAGATTAATCCCGGTAGAGCTTCAAATATTAGTGTTTATGTAAAAACTATTAATTATGAACCGGATCAGGATATCCTGACCGAGCTTATGGATGTGCCTTTTAAAAAAGTTGGGTCCTTAAATGTAAATACGTTAGATCCTTTGACTCGACTTGACCGTATCGTGAGTTTTGTCGATCAACGGCAGCGTGTATCTGTATGGGATGTTGCTGTACATAATAAATGCTCGCTTCGCACTGCTTATCGTGATTTAGATATACTTATTGAAAATAAATTATTAAAAAGGGATGTGCAGGGGATATTTGTTAAATATGATGCAACCAATATTGATCTTACTCCTATAAAAGTAGATGTGTTTGGTTAGTGTTTTTTATGTACTGAATATTTTAAAGCCGAAGGATTTTTATTTTAATGTCCTTCGGCTTTTAGTGAAAAATTTTTTTGATTATTATTAGAATTCTCTTTATGTTCTGTAGATGTATTTGATTGTATTTACATGATTGATATGAAGTATATTTATAGTTATTGGTTTTTTATCTACTGTATCTGTTGTTTATAATGATTATTTATAATGAGATGTGATGTCTTGTATTGTTATTTATTGTATTAAGCTGTCTGATATTTAGAATTAATTTATTTAATTTGTAAATTTATATTGTAATAAGTGCAAAGCTATATTTTTAAAATACTGTGTTTATTAATTAATGGAGGCCTATGATAATAGCAATGATTGATGGCAATACAAAAGATATTGAAAAAGCTATTCTAGATGAATATATCCCTTATATCGAAAATA
>CAMTOT010000203.1 GCA_947074165.1 uncultured Bacteroidales bacterium | reverse complement strand
ACACCAGGACGTACACTCTTTCCCTACACGACGCTCTTCCGATCTGATGAAGATATGAAACAAGTAGCGTCATCCTCAATGTCTGATCACTTAGCTTATCCTGCATACGGTATGTCATGCCCGGGAGAATCGGCCATTGCCGTACGTCACGCAGATGGAAATATGTCTCTGGAAATGGAGGTTATCTCAATAAACAATATGAAAACCGATAATAGTAGTACTACCGTTATCAGCTTACGGGACAAAGTATATCCGTTTTATGTTGATGTGCATTATAAAGCATATAATGATGTGGATATGATTGAGACATGGAGTGAGATAAGACATGAAGAGAAAAAATTCATCACCCTTAATCAGTTCTCTTCAGGTTATCTGCCTGTAAGACGTGGAAACGTATGGATATCACATTTATACGGCTCATGGGCAAATGAAGGAAAAGTCACGCAGGAAAGACTTGAACCGGGAATGAAAATTATTAAAAATAAGGATGGAGTACGCAACTCTCATACGGCACATTCGGAGATAATGTTCTCATTAGACGGAAAACCATCTGAGAATAAAGGTAGAGTAATCGGAGCGGCTCTTTGCTACAGTGGCAACTACAAACTAAAAATAGATACAGATGACAGCGAATATCATCATTTTTACGCCGGTATTAATGAGGATAATTCATCCTACAATCTAAGAAAAGGAGAAGTATTTAAAACACCGGAACTCGCTCTAACATATAGTAATGAGGGCCTAAGCGGTACAAGTCGGAATTTTCACAAATGGGGCAGGAAGTATAAAATAGCTAATGGTGATAAAGAACGTAAGATTCTTCTTAACAGCTGGGAAGGTGTATATTTCGATATAACAGAGAAGGGTATGGATCAGATGATGTGCGATATCGCATCTATGGGAGGAGAACTATTTGTAATGGACGACGGATGGTTTGGAGACAAATATAAACGACTTTCTGATAACTCGTCCCTTGGCGACTGGATGGTTGATAAGGTTAAACTGCCTAATGGAATAAACGGACTGGTATGCGATGCAAAAAAAAATAATGTAAAGTTTGGAATCTGGATAGAACCTGAGATGGCAAATACAACAAGCGAACTTTACGAAAAACATCCGGAATGGATTATTAAAGCTCCGGAAAGAGAGCCTGTATTAGGACGTGGGGGAACGCAGCTGGTTTTGGATCTTGCTAATCCAATGGTACAAGACTATGTCGTAAAGATCGTAGATGACATTATGATTGATAATCCGGAGATTGATTATATAAAATGGGATGCAAATATGGCTATTATGAATCATGGCTCAAATTATCTCTCTAAAGACAACCAAAGCCACATGTATATCGAATACCACAGAGGATTTGAAAAAGTGTGCCAGCGCATTCGTAAAAGTTATCCTAATCTTACGATACAAGCCTGTGCAAGTGGCGGAGGTAGGGCCAATTACGGACTTATGCCATACTTCGATGAATTTTGGGTAAGCGATAATACTGATGCGCTGCAAAGAGTATATATGCAGTGGGGAACATCTTATTTCTTTCCTGCCATCGCGATGGCATCACATATAAGCGCAACTCCTAATCATCAGACATTCCGCACAATCCCTCTAAAATATCGCATTGATGTGGCTATGAGTGGACGATTAGGCATGGAGATCCAACCAAAAGATATGACCGAAGAAGATAAGGCACAATGCAGACTTGCTATACAACAGTATAAAGATATTCGTCCAATCGTACAGTTCGGTGAAATTTACCGACTAATATCACCGTATGATAAACTTGGTGTGGCTTCACTAATGTATGTAACTGAAGAGAAGGATAAAGCCGTATTTTATTGGTGGAAAACCGAGCATTTTTACAATCAGCACCTACCTCGTGTCACAATGGAAGGTCTTGACAACAATAAGAGGTACATGGTTAAAGAGCTTAATCGTATAGACAATGCACCTTTAAGCTTTGAGAATAAAGTATTCACAGGATCCTTCCTTATGGCCAACGGCTTGGAAATACCATATAATCATAAGGTGGACTATCACAAACAAAATGATTACTCCAGCAGGATACTTTATCTTGAAGAAGTGAAATAAAAACATTAACTTAATACAGATTTTCTTTCACAACATTTCGTGTTGGGAAGAAAATCTGTTTTTGTTTAAAAACCATTAATCTTTAATACCATGAGAAGAGAAATCCTAGCCGTGCTGGCTGCATCTTTATTGTTGCTTTTTTGGCTTATTGATCCAAAAAAGGAGTATCGCAGCTATATTGATCTAAGTGGGGAATGGCAGTTCACTGTTGATTACAATAATAAAGGGATTGTAGAGAAGTATCAACAAACGAGATTTAGCGAGATAGTGAATCTGCCGGGTACTACAGATACTAATATGAAGGGAAATAAAAACACAGATACAACATGTACAACCAATCTGACAAGAAAATACACTTACACAGGACCCGCATGGTATAAAAGAGATGTAGTAATACCTTCTGATTGGGAAAATAAAGATATAGAATTAATGCTTGAACGTACCAGACCGTCAATGCTATGGATTGATGATAACTATATCGGTAGTCGTAACTCTATTTCTGCGCCACACAGGTATAAACTATCATCATATCTTACGCCGGGCAGACACACTATAACACTCAGGATTGATAATGGAGAAAGCATACCTGCACAGATTGTTTCAAATTCACACGCTTGCACTGAGTCAACTCAAACAAACTGGAATGGCATAATAGGTAAAATTGAATTATGTGCCCTTAATAAAGCACATATTACATCAGTAAAAGTTTATCCTGATGCAGAATCTAAATTAATAAAAGTACATGTATCTATCTCGCACAATACAAATCCTGCAGGTAAATCAGTAAAAATTGAGGCTAAATCATTTAACTCAAAATTTATACACAATGTTTCTCCACGAGAATATGAATTGAACAATCAATCGTACGATTATATATTTGAGTATGATATGGGAAGTGAAGCCCTGCTATGGAGTGACATTAATCCAAATCTATACAAGCTAAGAGTATCATTAGGTGAATATGATAATACAGAGACTTCTTTCGGGCTCAGAGATTTTAAGACAGAAAATAAACACTTTACAATCAACGGCAATAAAACATTCTTAAGAGGAAAACATGATGCCTGCGTATTTCCTCTCACGGGTCATACAGCAATGGACCTCGGGCAGTGGATACGCTATTTCTCAATCTGTAAAGAATATGGACTTAATCATTGCCGTTTTCATTCATGGTGTCCTCCTGCCGCTTGTTTTGAAGCAGCCGATATAGTAGGAATATATTTACAGCCGGAATTACCTATATGGGGCGGATTCTCTAAAGAAGAGGAGCAGCTTATGTCTTTTTTAAGAAGTGACGGAGAGAACATTATACGAGAGTACAGCAATCATGCATCATTCGTGATGTTTGCACTTGGCAACGAACTATGGGGTGAGACCGAAGTTATGACAGAATTTGTAGATCATTTTAGGAATATTGATGACAGACATCTATATGCACTGGGATCAAATATTTATCTTGGATGGAAAGGTCATATTCCCGGAGAAGATTTTCTTGTGACTTGCCGGGTTGGAGGGAGCAATGACTATTCATCTCACGCAAGGGCTTCTTTTTCTTTTGCGGATGCCGAACAGGGTGGCTACCTAAATAATACATATCCAAACTGCATAGATAATTTTGACAAAGCCCTGGCAAACTCTCCGGTTCCGGTGATTGGACATGAAACTGGTCAGTATCAGATATACCCTAATTATAAAGAGATTGAGAAATACCAGGGTATTCTATATCCTCACAATTTTGAAATTTTCCGAAGCAGACTTGATAAAGCCGGTATGACAGACAAAGCGGAAGAAATGCTAAAAGCGTCAGGAGAGTGGGCGGTGAGACTATACCGGGCTGATATAGAGATGAACCTTCGTTCTGCGGATATGGCAGGATTTCAGCTTCTTGACCTTCAGGATTATCCTGGTCAGGGATCTGCTTATGTTGGCATACTTGATGCATTTATGGATAGCAAAGAGCTTATCACTCCTAATGACTGGAGAAAGTTTTGTTGTGAAGTTGTACCTCTTGCTATATTTGAAAAATATTGCTATACATCAGGAGACGAATTCAACGCAGAGCTTAAAGTATCCAATTACAGTGCACAGGAATTAGAGAATAAGACGTTGAAATGGGAATTAAAAGATAAAGACTGTATTATTAGTCATGACAGCATTAATATATCGGCTCAAATAGGTTTGTCGTCATTAGGAGAGATAAATCTCACACTCCCTCATAAAAGTGAGGCATACAAAGCTGCTTTAAATATAAATATTGAGGGTACTCAATATAATAATGAATACCCTATATGGGTATATCCTCAGAATAATCACATAAATAAGGGAGAGGTTATTATTACAAACACTTTGTCTGAAAAAATAAAAAAAGATCTGGATGAAGGAAAGAAAGTGCTTCTGATCCCGGAAAAAGAAAAATGTAAGACCGTTACTGTTGGCGGCCTGTTTCAGACTGATTACTGGAATTATCGAATGTTTAAAACAATAAGTAAGAATGCCGGTAAAGAGATATCTCCGGGGACTATGGGAATTATGACAGATCCGACTCATAAGATCTTTGACGGCTTCCCTACTTCATTTCATACTGACTGGCAATGGTACCAGATTATTAAAAACAGCTATCCTCTTATTCTTGATGATATGCCGGACAATTATTATCCGATTATCCAGGTAATAGATAACATTGAAAGAAATCACAAACTTGGATTACTGTTCGAAACAAAGATTTCAAATGGAGGATTAATGGTTTTTATGGGTGATATCGGGCAAATATGCCTGACAACCGAAGGACGTCAATTTTATAAATCTTTAATTGATTATATGAACTCAGAAGGTTTTTCTCCCGAATTTGAGTTCTCTTTTGATAAATTGTCTTCTCTTTTTATACACAATAGTATACAGAAAGAGACAGAAGAGCTAAAAAATATATCATATAACTAAAAAATTGCTCACCGCATTAGTGTCTAAAATCCAAATAACCAACTATAGATACCTGGATTACAGAGACTAATGCGGTTTTTTATTTTTTACTTATAAATAAATTTATTTATTGTGAATGTTTATTCACATTATAACAATTCATAACAGATAATAATTCATTTCTTGCAGGTATTAAAAATATCAAAAACTGTTTTTTATTATTCTTAATTAAATATTATTATAATAATCCGCAATGAAATCGTATCTATCTGAAAAATTAGTTAATGAACAGAAGAATCTGTTTAAAATTGCATTAAAATTCACAAGAGACAAAGACGAGGCAAATGACCTCGTACAGGAAACATCTCTTAAAGTACTTGACAATTACAATAAATATCATGCAGATATAAGTTTCAAATCCTGGATCTTTATTATGATGCGTAATATCTTCTTTAATGACTGCGTTAAGAAGAAAAGAGTAATGGAACATGTGATAAGATGCGACGATATCTATAATCTTGGGGAAAACAGCTGTCTTTCTCATAACGATACAGAAACATCAATTGAGCTCAACCAGATAAACGGCTATATCGAATCACTAAAACCGGAACTGAAAGAAGTATTTCTTATGCATATAGCGGGATATAAGTATAATGATATAGCTGAGAAGATGAATATACCTATAGGCACTGTAAAAAGTAGAATACACAAGTCTCGAAGTATGCTTAAAGAAAATATGAAAAGATAAAATATACAGAGATCGGAAGAGCACACGTCTGAACTCCAGTCACCGCTCAGTATCTCGTATGC
>CAMTOT010000202.1 GCA_947074165.1 uncultured Bacteroidales bacterium | reverse complement strand
CGAGATAATGAGCGGTGACTGGAGTTCAGACGTGTGCTCTTCCGATCTCAGAGTATGCGAAACTATAAACAACACTTTAAATTCTATTGAAAATAAAGATTATCTGTTTATGGACGACAAAGAGATAGCTGAACTAAGCTGTATACTTACTGCATATTTCGAAGACATTATCTCTGAAACTAATATCTGGAACGGATTTGTAAAAGAAAACAAAGGACGCATAGGTAAAGAACTTCCATTTTACGCATGTGACGAATATGCTGAACAAGAAATTAACGAACAGGATATACAATTCTTGATCTGGAACTACATCACCAATATGTACCAGATGAACGTGACTATAGATCCGGCAGAAAATATGTTCTCAGCAATAGCTAAAGAGGTATATCACATATTCGATAATGAGTTTGAGACGGCACCGGTAAATGAAAAGCTACAGAAGTTTCTTGCCGTTGACAACAAACAAGACGTAATATATGATCTTCACCAAAAGCTATATTGGCTTGGTACTGAATCTTATCTTTTCTACTTCAATTCAAAAAGACTTGAAACTGAAATTAAAGAAGTGGTAGCTACGTCTGAAAATCAGGCTCCGGAATCGCTTTCTACAATGATAGACATGATGATTGGCGACTATCCATACAACAATGAAACAGAATTCTGGTGCATGCGCGCTCCTCAGTGGTATGCTAATATTGTGGGAGAAGAGCATCCCCTTTATAACGATTTAAAATCAATGAGCACCAAGAAAGTAGGATTTTTCATGTATCAATCAGAAAATGAAGAAACTACTGCTTTCAGACATGTCGCTACAGGTAGAATCGTTGAAATCTATAACCGCTCGATTATAGGTCTTCCTAAAGAATACAAGGAAAATAAACTTATCGCATTCATGGGATTCGTTGAATGGCAAGGCAAGAACTTCGTTCTTGGTGAAGTAAAAGGACTTGAATACACAGAGCAACTTGAAGAAGATATCAAAGGCGATGAAAGCGAATTAAGCCTTTTTGATATAGAGGAACAACAGCCTTACGATGCAACTAAGCTGGATAAACAACTAACTGAAACTATAGCCTCAATAAAAGAAGAGTGCGAACAGCAGGATGAAGATGTTGATATCCTTTTAGAGGTAATGAGAGATTCGGATTTCCCATTCGCTTATATCAGGGAAGCTATACTTAGCGACAAATTCCAGGATCTTAAATTCGGTGCCAACGACGACAGAACAATTCTTAAAAACAACGTTGATTTTATTATCGATTTCTTTAAATAATCTCGTTATTTTGTACAATAAGAAGCCATCCTTAAAGCTTATAAAGCTAAGAGATGGCTTCTTATTTTTACAATTATAATTTATGGCGATCGCAGTTCAAAGGTATAGTCTACCCATTCAGATCGAAAACTCCACCTTTTTCCTTTATAAAATTAATCAACTCATTATATATCGTATCACGAGATAGTATAGCCGGATTACCAACAATAAACATCTGTTTACGTGCTCTTGTCATAGCCACATTGAGTTTGCGGTCTATAAGCTTACCGTCGTCCCAAATAGTATTCGAAAGAAAACTAAGCTGAAAAGGATCATTCATACAGCAAGAGTATATAATAAGATCTTTTTGACCACCCTGAAAACGCTCTACCGTATCTATAGTTATATCCAAAGCATGAGGCACATCAAACACCTGCAACTGATGACGTATCATTGCTATCTGTGTACGGTATGGAGTAATTATACCTATCGACTCTGCCAGCTCATCAGGAGAACAGAAACCCTGCTGTAGCCACAACTTAATTAAAAGTGCAACCATTACCGCTTCAGACCTGTTTACTTTTGAAGAATTTTCCCTTTTCACATTCATAACAGGTATAAAACCGAGTCTTCTCACAGATATAAACTCCGTAAGACGTGCCACAAGATCACTATCAGGAATAAAGTTCATATTTCCACAATCCATACACTCCATCAAAGTTGGAATAACACCCCGGGTACTCTTAAACTCCGGCAAATCTTCTGTTTGATGAGAAAGCGGAATCGGATTAAGATTATCATTATAGAAATACTTACTGGCAAACTCTCCCACTTCCGGGTGCATACGCCCCTGACGTGTAAGAATATCAGAAAAATCTGTTCGCCCACACTGCTTTTCATATCTAAACAGACGCTCGAAGACAGACTCTTTGAATGAATTAAATCCTATCTTTCGAAGCAACAGAGAATCGACTACGGCATCCTTATCTGATTGCTGCACAACAGCCGGCAACTGTTTATAATCCCCTATAAGAATAAATTTTCGTATAGCCGGACGGTTATTCGGATCACAAGCAGAAAGAATTCCCAATATCTGAGGCTCCAGAATTTGTGTTGCCTCATCAATTATAGCTACGTCAAATTGCTTTATCTTAAAAAGATCCATCTGATAGGATATCGCAGAAGCTGTAGATACAAAAATACGGTATCCGGAAAGCGTATCGATAACCTGCGTACGGCGGTCGCACTCCCGCACCACGTTCTTCATAAGACGTGAGGAGTAAGCAGGATCACACGCGGCAGCCGACCCAATACGAATAAACGGAAAATCATCTGAAATAGAAGTAAGTGATTTACATATCTCATCAACCGCTTTATTTGTATATGCAAGCAGTAAAATATTTTTTGACTTATCGGCATAAAGCTGCTCAACCATCAAACGTAACGCATATGATGTTTTGCCGGTACCGGGAGGCCCAACCAACAGAAAGTAATCTTTAGCACGCAGCGCCTTGGCTACTATGCGCTCTACATCATTTTCAGAATCAAGTCGCAACTTGAAGTTGTATTTTTCTTCCACCTCAGGTTTGCGCTGCGACAACAAAAGCTCTTTCCTGTCTTTAGGAGCCCGCAAAAAATAAGCAAGAGAGCGAAACATAGACGCAAATGAAGTATCAACATAATCTCGCTCAATAGCATAAGCAAACGTTTCAGGCAGTACCGAAAGATTAGTTTGCATAAACTTCATCCCGAGAATAAGATCTGTAGTATCAATAAAGACTACCGTTGCTTTAAATATCTGTTTATTATTCGCATTATCAGTATTATCATTACGCGAATAGAGCAACACGGAATCTCCTACCCGAAAATTAGGAATCACAAGCTCTTCTGTGTGAGGTATAGAGAAGCGTATATTAAGCGTGTCATCTTTATATTCGTGACTTTTAATAGTCAGATTTATTATCATCTCGCCGGCTTCCACCTTTTCATACACAGCTGCATTCCAGAGCATAGTAACCCCTTTTTTCATATCCATATCTTCGTCACCAACCTTAGATACATACTGCTCTTTTGTAATAAAAGTAAACAAAGATGCGAAGTAATCACTCTCTACAGGCGAAAGCGCCTTAAGGGAGTTTGTAAACAGATCTATATCACGACGTAAATATCTATCCCAGAAATTACCGGCCAGCCCCTTTTCGTTAAGGTTATCAGCTGTAATCTGTGATAGTATTTCGCGGGTGTGCTCGTGACTATTGTTGCGCTGCATATCATATTCGATAGCAACGATACGATTTCGCAGGTTTACGGCATCCTTAATCAGAGCCATATATGGGGGCATGCTGTAAAGCACAGGATAGCGCGAATACAGAAGATAAGATTTTATATCATTTGGAGATACATCAAAATTGTAGTGCAAGACCGCATAATAAAGCATAATTTGCACGTAGTGATTCTCTTTGTGAGTAATCTCGTCTGAAGGATAAAGCTCTTTAGCTTTTCCGGACTTAAGTTCTATAAATGAAGAAAAGTCGCTCAACAGAAAGTCAAGTCGCCCCTGTATGCCGAGCATCTCACATATAAATGAAGGCTCAATAAGTGCTTTTGATTTATCTATGCCATTTGGAGCAAACTGATGATTTACAATTTTATTTATATTCTCAAATTGCGCTCGTGTGGCTGCAAAAAATGCGTTGCGATTATTTAATTCATTAAGCTCATCGCAGGAAGCTATCGCAATAGGTGAATTGCGAAACACCTTCTTCATCGAGCGCATATAATCAGCCGGATCTTTATCGGTCTGATTTACTATATCATCCAGAAACTGGTTGGCTATATTTCCCAATAAAATATAGTGAGACCCGGTATCCGGAGTGAGACGACTCATAAAATAGTTGAGAGGATTATGCCCGTAATCGCGGTAACACTCGGCTATAGAACTGATATCAAGCAAAAAGTCGGGTTCATAAACTATGATGCGCGGGATATATATATCATCCACCATATTTACGTCCACAAGATTAAGCTGTGCCCCTATTCGCAGTATCTCTTCCGTGAATCCTTCAGGGATAGCAACGCGAATATCACGGCGGTCTGCCATGTCGTCATATAGAGCAGTAAAAAATCCCGACTCTATATTAACCACACTCACACGCATACGTTTTATGTCAGACTCAGGCATAGCGTAGTCGAAAGGTATGTGTGATGTATGTAATGTAGCCGACAAGAAGTCAAGCTCTCCCGGCAGTGGCTCTTCAAGCAGCGTAGATACGGCTCTTGCCAACAGATACAAGTCTGTCTTAATAGCGGATACTGTTGGTTGAAACGTATCAGACTCAACTTTGTTAAGTCTGATGCGCAAACCCTGCAGCTCTGCGGCAAGCGACTTATTATCAATAAGCCGATCGGCGCAAAGCGCTGAAAGACGGGCGAAGAAATTTGAGTATTGTATATTATCGTCAGAAGTGAGATGCTTACAAAGACGGTAAAACAATGACCTTACCCGTTTGTATTTGTCGGGTAAGGTCATTGTCGCATCATCAAGAAGATATATTATATCGCGGTAATAGTCACCTGCATTTATCTGAATCATATTTTTATTCAAATTTTAGACCGTACGCTTCAAGAGGTTTTTTAATATTAAAGAAGTATCCCTCTATATCAAAGTTATTCTTTTCAACTTCTATAAAGTCTGTTACAGAATCAGGCATACTAATTTGAGTGGGAACAAGTCCGTATCTGTATACAATCTCATATTCATGCGGTGCATATATTACATAGTATGGAGAATCCATAGAGTCACCATCACCAGAGGATATAATAGTATCAAGAATACTTTTCAGCTTAATAGTCCATAATGTAGACTGGTCTTTATCTCCCAGACACTGATAAGCATATATAAGCATATTCATCGACCTTGTATCAAATGGGAAATCATCTATAGATTTTCGCGCATACTTGACAATCGAATCGCATATCGATTTATCTTTATTTTCAATTTCAGAGAACTCCTTAAGCTTGGCCTGAAAAGGAGATATACGGTACGGATTGTAGTCTTCCTGCAAGGCAAAACCATAGTAAAGATATCGGTAGTCTACAAGATTCAGAGTTGAGTCGTTGTCGAGGTATCGACGCATAAGAGCCGGGTAATAAAACTCACTTCTTTTAGAGAGTATATCTTTGCTTATCTGCTCAAAATCAGGAGCTTCAACTTCAGACTGCGCTGAAACCGACAACGTCAGCATAGCAAAAAGAGAGAATATCAAATATTTAAGACGCATGAGTAACTAATTTCTATTATTTAAAGAGAATAATGCTTGATTTGTGACAAAGATATATGAAAAACCGCATATATATAACAACATAACAAATAAATAGGCAAATTGTAAAGTCGAGATTCCATTTTATAAATTTATTTTTATTTCGGCTGTAAAAAACAGTTATATAATCATGTTGTAAAACTTGTTTTAGAAAAAAAATAGTTAAATTTGCAGCACAAAAATTTAGAAATGAAGACAAAATATTGCGTAACTGTTCTGCTCTTGTTTTTATTTATATTAACAAGTTGCGC